>JAXDIC010000369.1:0-16390 GCA_034664185.1 Thermoleophilaceae bacterium | reverse complement strand
GTCATGGCCACGGGCTGCGCCCTGCTGCCGCTCGCCATCGAACAGAGCTCGTTTGGGCACACGGCCTGGATCACCAACACGCCGCTGCCGCTGCGCGTGCTGCGGGCGCCCGGCGACCTGCTGGTGGGGTTCGACGCTCCGCTCCCGCTGGTGCTCGGGGCCATCGCGGCGATGCTCGCCGCCGTCGGCGTCCGGCGGGCGCTGGCGCGCGCGTCGGTGGCCAGGCTGGGTGACGGGGTGGTGGTCGCCGCCAAGCTCGGGCTGGCCGCGCTGGCGCTGCCCGCGCTCCTGGGACTGGTCGGCGTGGACTACTTCAACTCACGCAACGTGATCCCGGCGCTCGTGCCGCTCGTGGTCTTGGGCGCCGCCGGGTTCGTCGCGGCGCGCGGGCGCGGCACCGCGCTGGCGGCCGCCGGGCTGTGCACCCTGTCGCTCGGGGTAGTGCTCACGACGGCCAGCGAGCCCAAGTACCACAGCGAGGACTGGCGCACCGCGGCCAGGGCCCTGGGCTCGGCGGTCGTGCCGCGAGCGATCGTGGTGACCCCCGGGCAGGCGGGCCGCAAGCCGCTCGAGGTCTACCTGCCCGGAGCCCGGCCGGTGTGGCAGTCGATCGCGCGCGTGGGGGAGGTCGACGTAGTGGTCCTGCCCCGCCAGGGCTCGGCCCGACCACCGTCCGGCTTCCTCGCGCGGCTGGAGGACATGCGGCTGAATGGGTTCCACCTGGCCGCGTGGCGAACCGGCGTGCACTTCGCGCTCGCCACGTACCGGGCACGCGCGCCGCAGCCCGTGTCGGCCAGCGTGCTCGCGCCGCGCGTGGGCCGGCTGCGGCCGGCGGTCCTGGTCCAGCGCTAGCCGCGCGCTCCCGATTCCCCAGCCTGCGGCCGGTGGGAGCGCACGGTTGGCGCTCGCCTGTAACACCGCGTTCGCCCGAGCCTCGACGTGGGCTCTCCTGAGCACCGTATATGGGTATCAAGAGAGCCCACGTCCCCGACGGGGCGAACAGAGCGTTACAAAGGACACACAGTCATTACGAAATGCGCACGGTCTGGCTGGGAAGGCGCGGCCGATCCGCCGTCATTGCCGCAGTGGGGCACGGCGGCGGAGGGACGCGCCGGGAGCTAGACATGGTTGAGACCCGGACACCAGGCACCCCCCCAGCTCCCTTCAGGAATCCTTCATACGCCAATCACACCATCCGCCCGTGAACCGCAGACGGCGCTGGTACGGCGTGGCGGCGGCGATCGTGGTGGCCGCGGGGGTGTGGTGGCTGGCGGCCGGCGGCACGGATCGGCACGCGGCGGCCCCGCCTGGCGCGGCCGTACGGCTCCCGCGGCGCGTTTCGCACGCCGGGTCCGCTCCGCACGCCGGCTCCGCTCACCAGGCCCGCTCCGCCCCGCAGGCCGGCTCCGCTCCACGCAACCGCTCGGTCCTGCTGGGCCGCTCGGCACGCGGGAGGCCGATCACCGGCGTGGAGCTGGGCGATCCGCGCCTTCCCACGGGCCTGCTCGTGGTGGGCTGCATCCACGGCAACGAGTGCGCCGGCACTGCCGTGGCCCGGCTGGTGGAGGCCCATCCGCCCCCGCGTGTGCACGCCTGGGTGATCGAGGACCTGAATCCGGATGGCCGCGCCGCCGACACCCGCGCCAACGCGCAGCGAGTCGACCTGAACCGCAACTTCCCGTGGCGCTGGCAACCGCTGTCGCTCGCAAGCGGGCAGTACTCGGGGCCGCGTGCCCTCTCCGCCCCCGAGTCGCGCATCGCGTACTCGCTGATCCAGCGGGTCAGGCCGCGCGTCAGCGTCTGGTTCCACCAGCCGCTCGGCGTGGTGGACGAATCGGGTGGAGACCTGAACGTGGAGCGCCGCTTCGCCCTCCTGGCCGGCATGCCGCTCAGAAGGCTGACCCGCTACCCCGGTAGCGCCACCGGCTGGGAGGACCGCCATCTGCCCGGCACGACGGCCTTCGTGGTGGAGCTGTCGGCCGGTCGCCTGGCGCCGGCCACCGCCCGCCGGCTGGCCCAGGCTCTACGCACGCTGGTCGAACGCTCCAGCCCGGCCGCGCACGGCTAGTGCGGTTCCTTCGCGGCGGGGATCAGGCGCGCGCCGCGCCAGTGGCCGTCGCGCGCGCCGCGGACGGCTGAGTGACGCGCGCCTCCGCCCACGTGACGAGCCGGCCGCGATCCTCGTCCCAGAGCTTGAGCCGCACCGCGCGCAGGCCGTCCCAGAGCGTGAGTGTGGGTACGTCGTGGAAGATCGGGTTCTCGTCGTGCGCCCGCTGGAGGTTGTAGTTGGGGATCCGCGCGTTCAGGTGGTGCACGTGGTGGACGCCGATGTTGCCCGTGAAGAACTGGAGCACCTTGGGCAGCCTCAGGTACGAGCTGCCCTGGAGCGCGGCGTCGGCGTAGCTCCAGTCGTCCGCGGTCTGCCAGTAGGTGTCCTCGAACTGGTGCTGCACGTAGAACAGCCAGACCCCGGCGGAGCCGGCCAGCACGACGGTGGGCCCCTGCACCAGCAGGTACTCCTGCCAGCCCATCAGCCAGCACAGCCCGGCCACCATGACCGCCACGGCCGCGTTGGTGCCCATCACGCTGCGCTTCAGGCGCGGGCGCGCGGACCGAGACACCAGCCGCGGCTGCACGACCAGCGCGTAGATCGGCCCGATGCCGAACATGACCAGCGGATTGCGGAACAGGCGGTAGCCGAGCCTGCGGAGCGGCGACAGCGCGTGGTACTCCGCAACCGTCAGGGTGGGAACGTCGCCCACGCCGCGCCGATCGAGGTCGCCCGCGGTCGCGTGATGGACCGCGTGGCTGTGCCGCCAGCTGGCGAACGGCGAGTAGACCATCAGCCCAAGCACCGCGCCCAGCCAGGCGTTGGCGCGCTTCGACGGCAGGAACGACCCGTGGGTGCAGTCGTGGAACAGGATGTAGGTGCGGAGCAGGAAGCCCGACGCGGGGACGGCGATTGCAAGCGCCAGCAGGTACGAGACGTCCAGCGCCAGGTACATGGCCGCCGACAGCCCGATGTACGGCACCACCGAGGTGGCGATGTCCAGCAGGCTGCGACCCAGGCGCGGCTGGGCGTACGGGGCCAGCATCTCGCGCCAGAAGGGGCGGTCGGCGGCGCTCATGCGCTCACCGGAGCGATGGATATCGTGCCGTTGGCGCCGATTGGCGAGCGCGGATGCGCGTACTTCATTCTCATGCCCCTTCCTTGCGCCGCGTCCAGCGGAACTCGCGTCCGGTACGCACCGAAGTTGGTCTCGTGGGTCCGGGTCCTGCGGCCCCATCGGGCCCCGGCTGGGCCGAACTGTAGCCTCGTTCGGCGTCGATGCCCCCTCTCGGCGTAGATTGGCGCGTTGTGCTGAGCGCTCAGGCCCGCAAGGGGGCAGCGTGTCGGTAGGCATCGGCCCGGTGGAGGCGGAGCCCGCCGAGATCCGCGTGCTGGGCTGCCTGATCGAGAAGCAGCGCACCACGCCGGACGCCTATCCGCTGACGCTCAACTCCCTGCGGCTCGCCTGCAACCAGGCCACCAACCGCGATCCGGTGGTGGACTACGACGAATCCACCGTCCGCCACGCCCTCCAGCGACTGTCGGGCCGGCGTTGGACGCGGATGGCCAGCGGGGCGGGCAGCCGCGCCCCCAAGTTCCGGCATCTGCTGGACGAGGCGCTGGGACTGGACGCGCGGGAGCTGAGCCTCCTGTGCGTACTGATGCTGCGCGGCGGGCAGACCCCGGGCGAGCTCAAGGGGCGCGCCGAGCGGCTCCACCCGTTCGCGGACCTGGACGCCGTCGAGTCGACGCTGGGTGGCCTGATCGACCGCGGGCTGGTGGAGCGGCTCCAGCGCCGGCCGGGCCAGAAGGAGGAGCGCTACGCCCAGCTCCTGGGCGCGGCGCCCGAAGGCGGCGGCGAGGCCCCGTCGCCGCTCGCCCCGGCTGCCGCGCCGGCCGATGCCGCGTCCAGCCTGGAGTCGCGGATCACGCGCCTCGAGCAGGAGCTGGCCGCGCTGCGGTCCACGGTCGACGAACTGCGCCGGGAGCTGGGCACGCGCACGTCGGGCGCCGCCGCCCCGTAGAGTCCGCGCCCGCATGCCCACGGTCCGCAGCGCCGCATTCGACCTGTTCCGAGCGCACGGGATGACCACCGTGTTCGGCAACCCCGGCTCGACCGAGCTGCCGATGCTGGCCGGGTTCCCCGACGACTTCCGCTACGTGCTGGGGCTGCAGGAGGCCTCCGTGGTGGGCATGGCCGACGGCTTCGCCCAGGCCAGCGGCCGCCCCACGCTCGTCAACCTGCACACCGCCCCAGGCGTGGGCAACGCGATGGGGGCGATCTTCAACGCTCAGGCCAACAAGTCGCCGCTGGTGGTCACGGCCGGCCAGCAGGCACGCGAGCTGATGACCGTGCAGGCCAACCTGACCAACCGCGACGCGATCCGCATGCCGCACCCGCTTGTCAAGTGGAGCTACGAGCCGCCGCGCGCCCAGGACGTGCCCCTGGCGCTGGGTCGCGCCACCCACCTGGCCAGCCTTCCGCCGCGCGGTCCCGTCTTCGTCTCGATCCCCATGGACGACTGGGCGGCGGAGGTCGACCAGCAGTACGTGGGGCACGCGATCGCCCGCTCGGTCAGCGGACGCGCGGTGGCCGACCCCGCGGCGGTGAGCGACCTGGCCACCAGGCTCTCCGGCGCCGCCAACCCGGTGCTGGTGGCGGGCCCGGACCTGGACGCCTGGGGCGCTTGGGACGCCGCCGTGGCCCTGGCGGAGAGCCAGCGCCTGCCGGTCTGGGCAAGCCCGGCGCCGGGCGGCGGCCGGATCGGCTTCCCGGAGGGCCATCCGGCGTTCCAGGGCATCCTGCCGCCGGCGATTGGACCGCTGGCGCAGACGCTCGAGGGCCACGACCTGATCCTCGTGGCCGGCGCGTCGGTGTTCGCGTACTACCCCAACATCCCGGGACCGCTCCTGCCCGAGGGCGCTCGGCTGATCGCGATCACGAACGATCCCGACGAGGCCGCCCGCGCGCCGATGGGCGACGCGATCGTGGCGGACGTGGCCCTCACGCTGGAGGCGCTCGTTGCCCAGCTGGAGCCCTCCCAGCGCGACGCTCCCGCGGAGCGCCCCGCGCCGGGACCGCCGGAGGAGTCCGATCCCATCAGCCCGTCCACCGCCGTGGCCGCCCTGGCCGACGTGTTCCCGGACGACGGCATCGTGGTGCTCGAGTCGCCCTCCAGCACACTGGCGGTTCGCAACCGGCTGCGTCTGTCGCGGCCGGGCAGCTACTTCTTCGGCGCGGGCGGTGGCCTGGGCTTCGGGCTGGCGGCAGCGGTGGGCGTGCAGATGGCCCAGCCCGGCCGGCCGGTGGTCTGCGTGATCGGCGAGGGGTCGGTGCAGTACGCGGTGCAGTCGCTGTGGACGGCCGCGGCCTACGACGTGCCGCTCACAGTGCTGGTGCTGCGCAACGAGGAGTACGCCATCCTCAAATGGTTCGCGGGGCTGGAACAGGTGGAGGGGGCTCCCGGGCTCGACCTGCCCGCGCTGGAGTCGGCCCGGATCGCCGCCGGATACGGCGTAAACGCCCGCTCCGCCACCGGCGCCGACGAGCTGCGCGAGATGCTGCGCGAGTCGATCGCATCCGGCGGCCCCGAGCTGGTCGAGATGCGCGTGGCGCCGGGCATGGCGCTGGACTGAGGGAGCGCCGCCACAGCTGGCGTGTTGCGCCAAATCGGAATTTGCGCGAGAATCTCCGATAAGGCCGGCGCATGAGGCGCCGACCTTCCTCGGTGCATGATGCATCGGCGGGGTACGAGGGGCGCCCGGATGGGTGGCCGTCAGAGGGGAAACACAATGCGACTCAAGAGGCTCATGCTCGCGGTCGCCACGCCCGTGGCGCTCGCGATCTCCGCCGCGCCCGCGGGCGCGGCCACAACGGTAGGTCAGATCGGCACGCCCACGGGCGCGTGCGGGGTCGGCACATATGTCCAAGCCGGAACGGCGCCGGGCTCGGCCGACTACACGCTTCCGGACGGCGTCATCACGTCGTGGATGATCCACAGCAACAGCGCCAGCGGCAGGATCAAGCTGAAGGTGCTGCGCCGGGGCGGCAGCCCCAGCAGCTTCACGGTCATCTCGTCCGACGGCCCGAGGAACCCGTTCAACAACGCGATCCGGACGTATCCGGCGCGTGTGCCCGTCCACAGCGGCGATCTGCTCGGCATGAGCGTGATCAGCGGCACCTTCGGCTGCCAGTTCCCGACCGGCAGCGGCCAGGACGTGGTGCGCAACGGCGCGACGGCCGACCCCGCTCCGGGGAGCACGGTCTCATTGAGCGGCACGACCGCTTCGCGGCGCGTGGACATAGCGGCCAACGTGGAACCTGACGCCGACCGCGACGGGTTCGGGGACCAGACCCAGGACGGGTGTCCGTCCGACCCGACGACGCAGGGCAGCTGCCGAGCCGACGTTGCGCTGTCGGCCAGCACCGACCGGAACGTCGTGCGCGGGGGCCAGCTCCTGACGTACTTCGTGACCTTCCGCAACTTCAGCCCGTCCAACCGGCTGACGGACGGATCGTTCACATGGAGCCTGCCCAGCAACGTGGAGCTGGTCCAGGCGCGTATCCCGCAGGGGACCTGCTCCGCCGTGGGTGCGCCGCCGGCGCCGGACTTCACCCGGCTGAGCTGCGATCTGGGCAGCGTGGAGGCGCGCGGCCGAATCACGGTGGCCTTCGTCACCCGCGCGCTGAGTGCGGGCAGGGCGCTGGCCAGCGGTACGGCGTCCTTGCGTGGAGCGACCGACCCGTACCTGCCGAACAACTCGGCCAGGGCACAGGCCACGGTGCTCTCGGCGAGTCGCGGGCGCTGCCGCAACCTGTTCGTGGGCACGTCGCTCGCCGACGCGATCACGGGGACCGTTGGCGGCGACCTCATAATCGGCCTCGGCGGCAACGACCGGCTCGTCGGTCTGAGCGGGGACGACTGCCTCTCGGGCGGCGCGGGCAATGACCGGCTGTCAGGTGGGCCTGGCCGCGATCGCCTGAACGGGGGCAGCGGCAAGGACACGATCACCGGCGGCTCCGGGCGCGATCGCATCTCGGGTGGTTCCGGCAACGACACCATCTACGCCATCGACGGCGCTCGTGACGTGATCGATTGCGGGAGTGGGCGCGACGTGGTCTTCGCCGACCGGCAGGACCGTGTCAAGCACTGCGAGGTGAGGTTCAGGGCTGGCTAACGCTGACTGAGCCGGCCTAGCCCGTGACCGTCACGAAAGCGTGCATCCCGGCCTGGTCGTGGCCGGGCAGCGTGCAGTAGAGCTTCCATTTGCCGGGCGCCAGCTCGAGCTTCTTGCTCGAGACGGCGCCCGGCTTGGAAAGCGCGAAGTCGAATCCGCTGGCCGGGTTGTCCGCCCGCTCGACACGCAGGTCGTGCGGGTCCTGGCCGAAGTTGTCCAGCTCGACCGCCACCGTGCCGGCCGCCAGCGTCAGCCGCGACGGCTTGAGGGTGAACTCGCGCGCCACCACCTGGAGGTGGCCCAGCACCGGGGGCGCGGGGGTGGGGTCCGGCTGGGGCTGACCGCCGGCTGGAGGCGTGGTCGAGGGCGTGGTGGGGCTGCTCGACACGGTCTCGTGGGTGGGCGTCCGGTGCGTCTTGGGGCAGTGGCGGCGGCCGTGGGCGCGCTTGCAGTGCTTGGCCTTCTTGGCATGTTTCTTGACGTGCTTCTTCGGAGCGTGGGCTGGCGACGCACCGGCCACCGCGCCCGCGCCGCCGAGTGCCAGCGCGCCCGCCAGCAGCAGCGCCACGCGCCTCACGGCTTGACCAGCGCGGACCGCGTGAAGGAGGACGCGCCCGGGATGACCTGGGCGGCGTCGAAGCTGAACCACTGCTCGAGCAGCGAGCAGTACAGGCCGCGGAAGTCGGAGGTGGCGCGCAGGTTGTCCTCGCTGTCCAGCTGCGCCAGACCCGGGAACTCGCCCACCATCTGACCGCGCGACTTGGTGCCGATGACGAACGCCGCGCCGGCCGCTCCGTGGTCGGTGCCCGAGCCGTTCTCCTCGGGACGGCGGCCGAACTCGGACCACATGGTGGTCAGCACGCGGTCGCTCAGCCCGCGGGCCTCGAGGTCGCGCTGGAACGCCAGCACGGCGTCGCACGTGGCCTGGAGGTCGCGCGGCAGGTCGGCGGCCTGGTTGGAGTGGGTGTCGTAGCCGCCCTCGCCGTTGACCGCCACGCAGCGCAGCGGCAGGCCGGCCGCCAGCATCGCGGCGAGCCCCGCCAGGCGCTGCGCCAGGTTGCTGTCCGGATAGGTGACGGGGCTGTTGTAGTTGGGCTTGCCGTCCGGCGTCGCGAACGGCTTGAGCTGCCGGCGCACCACGTCGACCTCGGCCGCGACCTTGCGGGCGCCGGCCGTGACGGGGTCGCTCGTCGCCAGGCGGCCGAGCTGGCCGAAGGCGTTCATCCAGGGTTCCTGGACCGGGTCGTCGATGCCGGGCGACCAGAAGCTGAAGTCCTCGGGCTTCTCGACCGCCGCGACGGGCACGCGCGCGGCCGCCAGCGCCGGGGAGAGGTCGCCGTCCATGCTGAGGCCCTGGAGCGGGTTGTCGTCGGCGCCGGTGGCGTCGAGGTAGCGCCCCAGCCAGCCGTGGCGGGCGCTGGCGTCGGTGGCGCCCACCTCCCAGAAGTGGCGGCTGGTGAAGTGCGACTGGTCGGGGTGGTCGTAGCCGATGGCCGGGAACACCGAGACCTTGCCCTCCCCGTGCAGCGTGGAGAGTGCCGCGGCCGGCGGGCTCCAGCGCAGCCGGGAGTCCTCGCTGAACGCCGTGCCGGCGCCGGGGGAGAGCTTGAGGGTGGGGCGAAGCTGCGCGTAGCGCGAGTCGCCCACGGGCGCCAGGACGCTCATCCCGTCACAGCCGCCGGGCAGGAAGATGGTGACCAGCACTCGCTGCGGCGTGCCGGACGCGGCCGCGGCCACGCCCTCGTCGAGCGCGGACAGCCCGAGCCGGTTCGCGCCGTAGACGGCCAGCGCCATGCCCGCGCTGCGCACCAGGAACGAGCGGCGTGACAGTCCGGTGCCGGCGGGAATCGGCATGCCGGGCTCGACGGCCGGCAGGCCTCGGCCCGCCTCGGCCGCCGCCGCTCGCAGCAGCTGGGTCCTGGTGAAGTCGCGGCAGCACTCGGCCATGGTCAGTTCGCCTGCCAGTCGGAGGAGGTCAGGATCAGGTGACGCAGCGCGTTCTGGCGCATCGCGCGGAACGGCCCGTCCTGCCAGTTGGCCAGCGTCGCCGGCAGGCACGACGAGGCGAAAGACAGGAGCGCGTCGCGAACCTCGGTGCTGAGCGTCGGGTTGCCCAGGAAGGCCAGCGCCGCGGTCAGGGCGCCCGCGGCGTCCTCGGTGGTGCTGTAGGGGTGCTTGTCGTCCCAGGGATCGACGACGGTGTCCAGGCCTACGTAGGTGACCATCATCGACCGCCCGCGCCAGGTGGACGTGTCGAGCCATGTGGAGTCGTCCCAGCCGGACACGTTGGGCGGCCAGAACATCACCTGTCCGGCCATGTTGGCCAGCCAGGCCCACGCGGTCGTCTTGATCGGGATGCCGAACGCGCGGAGCAGCCCGGCGTTGTACACCACGGGCGGCTTGACCAGTGCCCTGTCGGAGTACATGTCGGGGTGCATGAGGATCGCCTCGACCACCGGGGCGATCGCATAGCCGGAGCTCGTGTAGATCTGCTGGAGCGACGCCTGGGTGGCGGAGTCAGGCGGCGTGGGCACGAAGTAGCCCCACAGCTTGGTCACGAAGAACGACGCGTGGAAGGGGTTCTCGAGACACAGGCGCAGGGCGTCCTGCCAGTCGTAGTTGCCGGTCTTGCCGAAGACCGTCTTGCTGCTCGAGTCGTGCAGGCGGGCCTCGTAGCGGAAGTTCCGCAGGCCGACGCCGTCGATCCAGTCCACCGTGAAGCCGGTCAGGGCGCGCGCCAGCTCGCGCACGTCGCGCTCGGTGTACGCGCCGCGATCGGCGCCCAGCGTGAACAGCTCCATCACCTCGCGCGCAAAGTTCTCGTTGGGGTCGGCGGCGTGGTTCTCGATCCCGTCGAGCCAGATGAGCATCGCCGGATCCGGCGTGAGCGCCACGATCAGGTCGTGGAACGAGCCCAGCGCGTTGCGGCGGATCGTCTCGTTCTGGTTGAGCATCAGCTGCTGGTCGCCGACCTTGTCGTTGCTCGTGGCGAACCAGTCGTGCCAGATCAGCGTCATGCGCTCCACCAGCTGCTGGTCGGAGCGGACCATGCGGTCGAGCCACCACAGGTGGTCGTGGCCCCAGGCGTCTGCGGGGGCCAGCGCGTTGCCGTCGTCGTCGACGGGCGCGGGACCGGTCAGCTTTGCGGCGCCGCTCGGGCGCGTGAGCTCGCGAACCGCGGCCTCGATCCCCACGGAGACGACGTGGTCCACGGCGCCTGGCTTGGGGCCGAATCCCGCGCGCCAGAGGAGACGCTCGGCGTTGCGGTGGGACGCGTCGGGCGGGGGCGGCAGCTTGCCGCCGGCCGGGGGATTGGGGTTCGGCTTGGGCGGCTGCGCGGGCGGCTGCACGGACCACGCGACGTTCTCGTCGATCAGGACGTGCGGATGCCGGTGCCGCGTGGCCTTCGGGTGTGCCCGCCGGCGCCGGCGGGCCTGTTGCTTATGGCGCTTCTTGCGAAGCCGTGCTGAGAGGAGGGTGGAACGCATGGGTCCACCCTTTTCGTCGGTATTTCCAGGCTGGGCTTGATACCCCGGAGGGGGGTAGGGCCCCTCCTATGCGTCTATGCCGGGCGCTGGGAACGCGGCGGTCAGCTCGCGAACCTCGTCAGCGAGCGTGGCCAGCGCGGCCTCGTCGCCCTCGCGTGCGGCGCTGACGCCGCGGTCGATCATGCGGGCGATCGCCGTCATCTCGTCGCGGCCCATGCCGCGGGTGCTGACCGAGGGCGTGCCGATTCGCAGTCCGGAGGGGTCGAACGGCTTGCGGGGGTCGAACGGCACGGTGTTGTAGTTGGTCTCGATCCCGGCGCGGTCGAGTGCCTGCGCGGCCACCTTGCCGGGGACCTCCTTGGAGGTCAGGTCGATCAGGATCAGGTGGTTGTCGGTTCCGCCCGAGACGAGGTCGAACCCCAGGCCAATGAGCCCGTCCGCGAGGGTCTTGGCGTTGTCCACGATCCGGTGGGCGTAGTCGGCGAACTCCGGCCGCGACGCCTCCTCCAGCGCCACCGCGATGCCGGCCGTGGTGTGGTCGTGCGGGCCGCCCTGGAGCCCGGGGAAGATCGCCTTGTCGATGGCCTTGGCGTGCTGCTCGGTGCACATGACCATCGCCCCGCGCGGCCCGCGGAGGGTCTTGTGCGTGGTGGTGGTGATGACCGGCGCGTGCGGGACCGGCGACGGGTGCGCGCCTCCGGCCACCAGGCCGGCGATGTGGGCGATGTCGGCCACCAGGATCGCGCCGACCTCGTTGGCGATCTCGGCGAAGCGGTCGAACTCGATCGTGCGCGGCACAGCCGTGCCCCCGCACCAGATCAGCTTGGGGCGCTCCTCGCGCGCGACTCTGACGACGTCGTCGAAGTCGATCCGGCCGTCGGCCGTGACGCCGTACTGGACGGCCCGGAACCACTTGCCGGTGATCGACACCGACCAGCCATGGGTCAGGTGGCCGCCCATCGGCAGCGCCATGCCCATGATCGTGTCGCCGGGCTCCGCGAAGGCGAGGTAGGCGGCCAGGTTGGCGACCGAGCCCGAGTACGGCTGCACGTTGGCGTGGTCGACGCCGAACACGTGCTTGGCGCGCTCGATGGCCAGTCCCTCGACCTGGTCGACGAACTGCTGGCCCTCGTAGTAGCGGCGACCCGGGTAGCCCTCCGAGTACTTGTTGGTCAGGACGCTGCCGGTGGCCTCGAGCACGGCCCGCGAGGTGTAGTTCTCCGACGCGATCAGCCGGATCGATTCGCGCTGGCGGCGCGCCTCCTGCTCCACCAGGCCGGCGATGGCCGGGTCGGTGCGCTGGAGCGCGGTGTCGGTGGATACGTCCGTGGCCATCCGGGTACCGATCGTACTAACCGAGCAGGAGGCGGAGATGTCCCCGGAGTTGGCGCGCAGGTGCCTGATCCGGCAGGCGGCGCGCGCCCGTAAGCCAGGTGAGCCACGCACCGGACCCCTTGGGCCGGAGCTGGATCGGTCCATTTACACCGTTACCAGTCGACGTAGGGGTCCGTTTTGCGGGAGTTGGAAAATCGACCGTCGCGCGCCTCGCGCGACGCGCTCATCCGTCAGTACCTTCCGCTCGCTCGGCGGCTGGCCATGCGCTACCGCCACACGAGCGAGCCGCTGGAGGACCTCGTGCAGGTGGCCTGCATGGGGCTGGTGATCGCGGCCGAGCGCTTCGACCCGCAGCGCGGAACGTCGTTCTCCAGCTACGCGATACCGACCATCGTGGGCGAGCTGCGGCGCCACATCCGCGACCACGGCTGGGCCACGCGCGTGCCGCGCGGACTGCAGGAGAACGTCCTGCGCATCACGGCGGCGGGCACCGATCTGAGCGGCCAGCTGGGGCGCGCCCCGTCGCCACGCGAGCTGGCCGAGGCCACCGGCCTGGAGTCGGCCGCGGTGCTGGAGGCGATGGAGGCCGCCACGGGCTACGAGGCCGAGTCGCTGGACCACCGCCCCGGAGGCGACGACGAGTCGCGCGACTCGCTGCTGGCCACGCTGGGCCGGGAGGATCCCGGCTACAAGCTCGTGGAGTACGGGGTGGCCATGCGCCCCGTGATGGCGGAGCTGACGGCTCAGGAGCGCACGATCCTGGCGATGCGATTCGTGGAGGACCTCACCCAGTCCGAGATCGCCGCGCGCGTCGGCGTGTCGCAGATGCAGGTGTCGCGCCTCTTGCGGCGCGCGCTGGACCGCCTGCAGGAAGCGACGGCCGCGGCGGCCTGAGCTCAGACCGCCGCGAACGCGCTATCGAGTGCCGTAGCTCCAGTCCGTGTGCTCGCGGTCGTCGTGACCCGAGGCCGATCCCGGACCGTACGCGCCCGGTGCGCCGCCGTAGATCTTGTTGTACGGCCGCGCGGTGATGCCGCTGCCGCGCTCGGTGTAGTAGCCGAACACCACAGCGATGAACATGAGCACGCAGAAGCCCAGCATGATGAAGCTTCCGCCCGCGAGGGCGACGGGCAGGAATCCGATGCCCAAATAGGTTGTCGTGTTGTCGAGGTGCCGCATGGCCTCTCCTTGGTAGACCCATTCGAAGCTACGCCGGGTGCCTGCGCGCCAGGGTGAGGTGCGACACATAGACCCTGGGCGGCCGCTCCCAAGCCGTCCGGCTGCCTTCGTAGGACTCCGTGCATGGACCTGGGAGCGGCGGAGCTGCGTACCGCGGAGTTTCTGGCGGTGGACGTGGAGACCAATGGCCTGGCCGGCGATGCCTGCGAGCTGACAGAGGTGGGGGCCGTGCTGGTGGGGGGCGGCGAGGTGCACGACGAGTTCGAGTCGCTGGTGCGCGTCGAGCGCCCGCTGTCGCGCGGCATCGAGCGGCTCACCGGCATCACCCAGGCGATGGTTGCCGACGCGCCCGAGCCGGTCGCCGCGTTGCGGCGGATCGACGAGCTGCTGGCCGGGCGCGTGCTGGTGGCGCACAGTGCGCAGTTCGACCGCCGGGCGCTGCGGCAGGGGTTCGAGCGCGCCGGGCTTGGCTGGACCGACCCGCCCGTGCTGTGCACCGTGGCGATGGCGCGCCGCTTCGCCCCGCTGGCCGGACAGCGACGGCTTCAGCCGCTGGCGGCATCGCTGGGGATCGAGGTGGACGTGGTGCACCGTGCGCTGGCCGACGCTCGCACGTGCGCGCGCGTGTTCTGCGCGCTCTTCCCCCGGCTGTGCGCAAGCGCTCGCACGGTGGCCGAGGCCTGCGAGCTGCTGGCGCCCAGGCGCCGCCGCCCGCGGAGCGATCGCAGGCCCGCCCGCCGGCGCCCGCCCGCCGAGCGGCCGGACCTCAGCTCGCTGCCCGACGACCCGGGCGTCTACGTCTTCCGCGACCAGCGCGGGCGCCCGCTGTACGTGGGCAAGTCGGTGTCGGTCCGCTCCCGCGCCCGCGCGCACTTCTGCGCGCCCGCCGGCTGGACGGAGCGCGCCGAGGTGGTCGACTACATGCCCACCCGCTCCGAGCTGGGCGCGCTGGTGCTGGAGAACCGGCTGATCAAGCGCTGGCGCCCGTCGGGCAACGTCAAGCTCAAGCGCAGCGACGGCTACGTGTACGTGCGCTGCCGGCTGGACATCGCCTTTCCGGTGCTGGAGGTGGCGCCGGAGCCGGCGCCCGGGCACGCGATCAACGTCGGGCCGATCCGCGGTCGCGCCGCCGCCGCCGAGCTGGTGGACCAGCTCAACTCGCTCTTCGGGCTGCGCCACTGCGGTCGCGGGCTGCGGCTGCGCGAGCACCCGTCGGTCTACGGTCAGATGGGGCGCTGCCTGTCGCCGTGCCTGGGCGACCTCGACCCCAACCTCTACCGCCGCCGACTGGACCTGGCGCTGGCGCCGTTCGCCGGGCCGGACGACGGCGGGCAGCACCTGATCGAGCACCTCGAGCGGCAGATGACGGAGGCGTCGGAGGCGCAGCGCTACGAGCGCGCGGCGGTGCTGCTGCGTCGGCGCGAGCGGCTGGCGGTCCTGGTCGATCGCCTCACAGGCCTGCTGCAGGCCACCCACGCGTGCACGCGACTGGTGGTGGCCCGCCACCCCGTCGAGCCGCGCTTCGACGCCTTCTGGATCGTGGCCGGCAGGGTGGCGGACTGGGGCGAGCTGCCGCCCGCGCCGGAGCTGGCGGAGCGCACCCGGGCGGCGCTGGAGCGAAGGCCCACGCGCCCGGTCGGGTCGGCCCTGCCGCCCGAGGAGGTCGACGAGGTGCGCATCGTGCACTCCTGGCTGGCGGCCCACGAGCCGCCCCAGCTGGCGCTGGACGAGCCGCCCGGGCCCGCGCGGCTGGAGGCCTGGGTGGCCACGGCCACCGCTGTCTAGCTGGGCGCGGCGCGGCTCGCGCGCCTGTTTGAGGCCCCGCTCCCACGGGCACGGTTAGAGGTAAGAACAAAGGAGACGAACATGGGAATCATGGACAAGATCAGCGGTAGGGCCAAGAAGGCTGCCGGCGACCTGGCCGGCGACTCCGGGCTGCGCCGCGAGGGCCGCCAGGAGGAGCGCAAGGGCGAGGCCAAGGACGAGTTGGCCAACGCGCAGGATCACGCCGACGCCAAGGCGGACGAGGTTGCCGACCTGGAGCGGAAGACCACCTAGGCCGGAGGACCACCTAGATCTTGATCACCACGATCACCGCGGAGATCAGGACGCAGATCACGATCGCGATCTGCATGAAGATCCAGAAGCGCGGCAACTCGCCCATGCCGTGAAGGTAGCGGCGCCGGGGGGCCAGCGGCCCTCCGGTGCTACGCGCTTCTCAGTCGATCAGCGCGCGGCGCAGGGCGATGGCCACCGCGTGGGTGCGCGTGTCCGCCTGGAGCTTCGCGATCACGCGCTTGGTGTCCGACTTGACGGTCTCCACCGACAGGCCGATCCGGCGCGCGACCTCCTCGGTGTGGTAGCCCTCCGCCAGTAGCTGCAAGATCTCGCGCTCGCGCTCGCTGAGCGATTGCTCGGCGCTGCTGCCGGCCTCGCTGATCAGAAGCATCGGCGACAGCGACGGATCGACGAACGCCTTGCCCGCGGCCACCGTCCGGATGGCGCGCACCAGATCCTCGGGAGGCGAGCCCTTCATCACGTATCCGCGCGCGCCCGCGGCCAGGGCGTCGGACAGGAGGCGCTTGTCGCCATAGGCCGAGAACATCACGAACTGCACGCTGGGCGCGACGGCCTGGATCCGCTTGACGGCGGAGACGCCGTCGATGCCGGGCAGGCGCACGTCCATCAGGACAACCTGCGGCTGCAGCCGCTCGACGGCCTCGAGGGCCTCCTCGCCGGTCTGCACCATGCCCACCAGCTCGAGATCCTCGATGTCGCCCAGCAGGAGATCCAGTCCCTGCTTGACGACGGTGTGGTCGTCCACGACGAGGCATTTGGTGGATGGCATGCACTCAGCCTCCTAGGTTTCGGCCCCCCCGTCAAGCCCTGCGGGCCATTCGGAATATGATCCCAACCCAATCGGCCCGGCTTGGGGGGAAGGGAGACAGATGTTCGGCTCCATCGTTGTGGGAACGGATGGCTCTGAGACCGCCGGTGAGGCGGTCCGGCAGGCCACCGAGCTCGCGAAGGCCGTGGGCGCGAAGATCGCCCTCGTGAGCGCGTTCGAGCCGGTTGGCAACCAGCGGCTCCGCGAGGAGCGCCAGGAGGTCCCGGAGGACGTGCAGTGGATGGTCAACGAGCGCGAGGACGTCGAGGCCAC
>JAXDIC010000360.1:0-3911 GCA_034664185.1 Thermoleophilaceae bacterium | reverse complement strand
TTCCTTTTGACGGACGCTCCGCACCCATAGTGACCGCCTCCGCCTCGACACATGGCCTGGAGAGCGCGCCAACCCGACCGGCGGTGCGGGCGCCTGGACGGTGAACCAGTCGACCGCGGCAACCCCTTCTACGCGGTGGGGTCGTCCCGGGTCAGCCTCGCGCCGCCGCCCACGCCGCCAGCGCCGGCTCGTCTTTCGGCATCCCCCAGCAGATACTCGCCGGTAGGAGGGGATCGGCGACGATGCGCATGATCCAGCGGTTGTAGCCCTCGGCGAGCCACACGTCCGGTGGGAACGCCAGGGCGAGCTCGAGCACGCGGCGGTCGAGCAGCGGGAAGCGATGGTCGACGCCGCGCGGCCCCGCGTACTGGGCCCACGCCTCGAGGCGGGCGGTGAGGTGGCCGGACGAGAGCAGCGCTACCTGCGTGGCCTGCGGCGAGCGTCGGATGCGCAGCCGCGCCTGCGCGTCGCGGCGGAGCCGTTCGGCCGGCGGGGCGAGCTGCCCCCGATCCCTCCCGCGGTGCAGCTGGACGTACGCCACGTCGGGCAGAAACGGGAGCGCGACGCGGTCCCACAGCGTGCCGGCCGCCGCCTTGACCCGGCCGGCACCGTGCACGCCGTTGCGGCGGGCGGGAAGGAGGGTGTCCCGCATCAGCCGCCGCCACCGACCGGTGAGCGCAAGGTGCGCCAGCTGACCCCGGCCGTTGAAGCTCGCGGCCTCGTCGCCGCCCCAGCCGGAGAGCAGCACGCCTATGCCCTCAGCGGCCGCTCGATCGACCACGACCGACTCGGCCAGCAGCGAGCTCGTGGGGAGCAGCAGCTCTTGCAGTGCGCGCAGGCGCCGCCGGTGCTCGTCGGTCGGCGCCGCGAACGTGACCGGCACTCCGAGCTCGCTCGCCACGGCACGCACGCGATCGCGCTCGTCGTCCACGACGGAGACGGAGTCGCGCGGCGGCGCCCACGAGAACGCGCGGACCAGCCCGCGGCCCTCACGCTCGAGCGCGCGGTGTCCGAGCACGGCGACCAACGAGGAGTCGAGGCCACCGCTGACGTGGGCCCCGACCACCGCCCGGGTGCGCACCGCGTCGGCCGTGGCGGCCGCCACCGTCTCTCGCAGCGCGTCCGAGTAGTCGCGCACGCCCCGCAGTCGCAACGGCGGCCGCGGGCCCGGAGCCCAGTACGTCGAGCGGCGCCGACGTCCGCGTACACCGGCCACCAGCGCTTCGCCCGGGCCGATCTTGCCGACGCCCGCGACGAACGAGCGGCGCAGCAGGATCCCGTTGTGGCGCGCCTGACGCGCGAGCTCCGCCTCTCCCTCGGCGCGCCGCGGCAACCCGCTGAGCGCGAGCACCGCCTCGAGGTCGGTGGCTACGGTCAGTTGCCCGCCCGTCTCCGCGACGTAGAGTGGTCGGACGCCAACATGGTCGCGCGCGCACGTGAGCAGCCCGCGGCGGGCGTCCCAGATCGCGAAGGCGAACGGCCCGGTGAGCCGCTCAGGCGCCCGCTCCCCCCAGCGGAGGTAGGCGCGCATCACCAGCTCGCCATCGGTGGCATCGGCGGACGCCTCGAGCGCGCGGCAGAGGGCCCCGCGATCGGTGAGTGCGGCGTCGACGACGCCCGTGACCTCCTGGGTCTCGGGCAGTGATAGCGGCAGCGGGCGGCGGACGTCCTCCGGCGCGTGCTCGCGGGACGCGCACGCCAGCGCGACGCCTCCATGTGTCCACAGGTCCGCCCGTCCCGATCCCCAGGGCGCCAGCGCGGCGAGCCCGGCGTCCAGGCGCTCACGTGCCGGCAGCCCCCCGTCGCGGGTGAGAACGGCGAAGATCGCGCCCATGTGCGACAGACGCTAGCGCGCAATAATGGCGCGCATGATCGACGACGAGACGCCGCTCGTGCGGCGCCCGGAGCCGCTCACCGCGCAGGTCGACGGCGAGACGGTGATGTTTCAGCCCGATGCCGGCTCGTACTTCGCCCTGGGTGTCGTCGGCACACGTGTGTGGGACCTGTTGTCAGAGCCGCGTTCGGTCGCAGACATCTGCGCGACCCTGCGGGGCGAGTTCGCGATCGACCCCCACACCTGCCGAAGCGAGGTACTCGCCTTCGTCAACGAGATGCACGACAAGCAGCTGGTGAAGGCCGCCGGCTGAATCGGCGCCTCGCGGTCGGAGCGGTGCTGGCGAACCTGGTGCAACCTGGTAGATACTTGGAGGATGGCGGGCCAGGCGTGAGGTCATACCCGGCCACCATCCCGGTTATCGCGGAGCCCGTCCCGCAAGAGCTTCCGGACGCCACGGCGAGGGGGCCCATCCACCAGGTGGCGCCGGACCGCATCCAGCTCGACGTGCCCGGCGTGGGGCGAGTCCTCCTCCGTGCGGATGGCGCGGCGTCGTTCGACCTGGCCGCCGGCGCCACCGAGGACGACGCCGCGTGGTTGCTGGGTGGGCCGGCTCGCCAGGCCCGCAGGATCCTCGACGGGCGGTTCGCGCTCGCGGGCGCAGGAGTCACGATTGGGGGCCGGGCGGTCGCGCTGCTCGGCCGTGGCGCGAGCGGCAAGTCGGTCGCGGCGGCCGCGCTCGCCCGGCGCGGTCATCCGGTGCTCGCCGACTCCGCCCTCGAGGTCGATGCCGGTGGGGAGCGGCCCAGGGCCCTGCCTACGACCGCCGCGCCCGAGCTCTGGCCGGACGTCCTCGGGCTGCTTGGCCTGAGCGAGGACGAGGGCGAGACCGTCCGGCCCGCATTGCGCAAGCGCGCGTACGGGTTCGATGCCGGGAGCGAGGCGCCCCTGCACGCGGTGGTGGTACTGAAGCGTGGGTCCGACCACGGCGAGACGACCATTCGCCGCCTTCCGGGCGGCCAAGCCCTCTCGATCGTCCTCCAGGCCACCGCGATGTGGCCGCTCGTTCTCCCGGTCGGCGTCGGCCCGCAGCACTTCGCATGGGCCGTGGCGATCGCCGGCGCCGCGTCCGCGGCGATCGTAGTCAGCGATCGCTTCGACGAGAACGTCGAAGCCGTGGCCGACGCGGTGGAGGAGGTGGCAGCGTGAGCCCGTCCACCGTGTGGCTCGCGTCGTACCCGAAGTCGGGCAACACGTGGATGCGCGCCCTGCTGGGCGCGCTCATGGCGCGGGAGGAGACCGACGACCCACTCGACATCAACGACCTCCGAGGCGAGCCGTTCGCGGCCAGCCGCCACCACGTCGAGCGCTATCTCGGGTTTCCCGCGTCCGACCTTGCGCCCGCCGAGGTGGACGCGCTCCGGCCGGCCTGCGACGCGGAACTCGACCGCTCGCTGTCCGAGACCCGCTTGCGGAAGATCCACGACGCGGTGCAGACGCTCGACGGCCAGCCGCTGGTCAGCTCCGACAGCGCGCGCGCCGCGATCTACCTGGTCCGTGACCCGCGCGACGTCGCGGTGAGCTTGGCGCACTTCTTTGGACGACCCATGCGGCTGGCCGTCAAGCTCCTCGGCAATCCGGCGGGCACCCTCGGAGGCCGGTCGCCGACGATCGGCCGGCAGCTGCCGCAGCCGCTCGGAACGTGGAGCGAGCATGTGCTCGGGTGGGTACGGCAGGACGCCTTCCCGGTGGTCGTCGTGCGCTACGAGGACCTCCTCGTGGACGCCGGCCGCGAGCTCACGCGGGCGGCGGCACTCGCCGGCTTGCACGCTTCGCCGGAGCGGATCGCAGCGGCGGTCGAGGCGGCTCGCTTCGAGAAGCTCCAGCGTCGCGAGGACGATGTCGGATTCGCCGAGCGGCCGACGAGGGCGACTCGCTTCTTTCGCCGCGGAGAGGCGGGTGCGTGGCGCGACGAGCTGCCCAGGACGCTCGCGGCGAAGGTCGAACGCGACCACGGGGACGTCATGGCGATGTTCCGCTACGAGCGCGAGCTGACCGGGGTCTCGGCGTGACCAGG
>JAXDIC010000356.1:0-3745 GCA_034664185.1 Thermoleophilaceae bacterium | reverse complement strand
CGGCGCCCCAGGCCAAGCAGCCGGAGATCGCCGGCCGCACCGACGCCTGGCACCAGGTGGGCAACGACCACGTCATCGCCGACGCGTTCAACCACGGCTACACGCAGCTGTGGAGCCAGGACCGCCGCTGGGAGTGGACCAACTTCTACCAGGCGTCGGGCAAGCACTTCGCGGGCGGCTACGGCTACCTCCGCGTGGACGGCAAGACGGTGAGCACGCTGTACGACGACCGGCCGTCGGGGGCGCCGACCGAGCGCGAGTTCGGCACGGGCTACTACCGAAAGCGCGTGCAGGCGCACGGCGTGGACGTGCAGGACTTCGTGTACGCGCCGTTCGGCGACGACCCGTTGCTCCTGCACGACGTCACGCTGAGAAACACCACCGCCAGCGCGAAGCAGGTCTCGTGGTTCGAGTACTGGGACGTGAACCCCTACCAGCAGTCGATCAAGACGAACCTCGGGCTGGGCCTGCCGTCGTACGACGCGAGCGCCCGGACGCTGTCGGTGGCGCAGCTGCCGGACAGCGAGGACCACGATCCGCTGTCGATCTTCGCCGCTGCGCTGCAGGGCCCCGTGGGCGGGTTCGACACCAGCACCCAGACCTTCTTCGGCGCCGGCGGCCGCGCCGCCCCGGCGGCGGTGGCGGCGGACCACCTGGCTGGCACGATCGCGCCTCCCAATCCGGAGGGCAACAGCGGCCAGACGATGTTCGCCTTCCGCGCGCCGCTGACCCTGGCCCCGGGACAGTCGGTGACGCTGCGCTACGCCTACGGCGCGGCGCACGCCAACCGGATCGCCGGCCTGGTGTCGCGCTACCGGCAGGCCAGCGACCCGCTGGCCACCAGCGAGCGCGCCTGGGCCGACTGGGTTCCCCAGGCGTCGCTCGGACCGAACAGCGCATGGCTGTCACGCGAGCTGCAATGGGACGCGTACATGCTGCGCTCCGGCGCCAGCTACGAGGACTGCCAGGGCCGCCACATCATCTCCCAGGGCGGCTACTACCAGTACGACACGGCGTTCCAGGGAGCGTTCCGCGACCCGCTCCAGCACATGCTGCCGATCGTCTACAGCGACCCGGCGCTGGCACGCGACGTGCTGATCTACTCGGCGCAGGAGCAGCCTCCGGGGGCCGGCGCGATCCCGTACGCGATGGTGGAGAACTGCAAGCGCCTGGACCTCGGCACCTCCGACGACCTCGACCTCTGGCTCCTGTACGCGGCCAGCGAGTACGGACTGGCCAGCCGCGACTTCGCGTTCTTCGATCAGCAGGTGGGCTACCAGGGGGCCGGCAGCGGCTCGTTCTGGGACCACCTGAAGCTCGCCTACCAGCACCAGGAGGCGCAGCTGGGGCCGCACGGTGACTACATCACGGGCGCGACCGGCGACTGGTCCGACTTCTCCACCGAGTTCCTCCAGATGACCGAGTCCAACCTGGTGACGGCCCAGCTGGCGTACGTCTACCCGCGGCTGGCGCAGCTCGCCGACGCGCGCGGGGACCACGCTTTCGCCGCGCAGCTCCGCTCGAGCGCCGCGAGGGACCTGGCCACCACGCGGCGGGAATGGACGGGCAGGGGCTGGTACTCGCGCGGGTACTCCGGCAACACCCAGCTCGGCCAGGGCGCGATCTTCGGCGAGCCGCAGCCGTGGGCGATGCTGGCGGGCGCCCCCAGTGCCAGCCAGGCCGGCACCCTGGTGGCCAACATCCGACGCTTCCTGACCGGGGTGGGCGCGCCGCCCCAGCTGCACGGGCCGGCCAGGACCGGCTCGTCCCAATCGCCGTCGGCCAACGACCCGCTGGTGACCGAGCACAGCCAGCCGCCGGTGGGCGACGCCGTGGGCACGCACAACGCCGTCTGGGTGGGCGGCACGTGGTACGCGATCAACGGCGCTCTGGCCTGGGGGCTGGGCACCCTGGAGGGAGTGGTGCCACACGCCGTCGACTACGCGTTCGACGAGTTCAAGCGCAACACGCTGGCCGCGCACGCCGACACCTACCCCGGCCACTGGGACGGCGTGATCTCGGTCGACGACGTCTGCCGCTCGTTCTACTCCGACGCGCCCAGCACCTGCGGCACCGGCCTGAGCAGCGCCTACGAGGGGCAGATCATGCACCAGCCGGCCTGGAGCCTCTTCGACGCGGTCAAGCTGGCGGGCATCGAGCCGACCGCCGCCGGCTACGCGATCGCGCCCCACCTGCCGTTCGAGCACTTCTCGCTGCGCTTCCCCAACGTCGGTGTGGCCTACGAGACCGGCCGCGCGCGCGGATACGTGACGCCGCAGCGGGACGGCTCGATGCAGCTCGACGTGCGGCTGGCGCCCGACGCCGACCCGGCCACGGTGCTGGCGTGGGCCAACGGCCGTCGCGTGCCCAGCTCGCTGTCCGGCGGCTCGGTCCGCTTCCGGCTGGAGGGCAAGGCCGGCCAGCCAGCCGACTGGGCACTGACGTGGGGCACCAACGCGCTCGGGCTGCCGTCGCGGTGCGTCGACAGGCGCCGGTTCAGCTTCAAGCTCCACCACGCCCGGCACGCGCGGGTGGTTCGGGTCGACCTGTTCGTGAACGGCAAGCGCAAGCTGCACCGCCGCGGCCACGACATCCGGCGGATCGCGATCGCGCGCCTGCCTCAGAAGCGGTTCACGATCCGGATCGTGGCCACCCAGAGCTCGGGGTCCCAGCTGATCAGCACACGCCGCTACAACGGCTGCCGGAAGAGCCGGCCGCACACGCGGGCCCACCACCACCGCCGGGGCTAGGGAGAGAGAGCGTCGAGCAGCGCCTGGGCGGCGCTGGGACAGAACTGGGTGCCGGCGTTGGCCGCGATCTCCGCGCGTGCATTCCGCTCGGGCAGCGCCCGGCGGTAGGGGCGGTCGCTGATCATGGCGTGGTATGCGTCGCACACGAGCGTGATGCGGCTGGCCAGCGGGATGGCCTCTCCGGCCAGGCCGTCCGGATAGCCGTCGCCGTCCCAGCGCTCGTGCTCGGCGCGAATCGCGGGACCGAGGTGGCTCAGACCGGGCACGTTGCCGATCAGCTGCTCGCTCTTCTGCGGATGGGTGCGCATGATCTCCCACTCGGCGTCGGTCAGCTTCCCCGGCTTGCCGAGAATGGCGTCCGGGATGGCGATCTTGCCGATGTCGTGCAGCAGGGCGACCTGCTCGACCTCGGCCACCTCGTGCTCGCTCAGCTCCAGCTGGCGGGCGGTGGCCACGGCGTGCTCGACGACCGCCTGCGAGTGGTTCGCCGTGTAGGCGTCGCGCGCCTGCACGGCAGCGATGTGGGTGCGCGCCGTGGCGGCCTGCAGCTCCAGGGCGCCGGCTTTGTCCCGCAGCGCATCGCGCTCGAGCTGGTCGGCGATCATCCGCGCGAAGACGTGAAGGAACTGGAGGTCGCGGTAGGCCAGCTCCGGCTTGGCCTGGTGGCTGCCGGCGCAGAGCATCCCGTAGAGCTCGCCGTTGGAGAAGGTCAGCGGGACCGACGCGAACGCGCCCATGTTGCACGCCTCGGTGATCGGCATCGACGCGGTCCGATCGTCGCCGCGGACGTCAGGCATCAGGTTGGGCAGGCGCCCGGCCAGGATCCGCTGGCAGTACGTCTGGTCGAGCGGTATCCCTTGTCCCTCCTGGACACCGAAGGACTCGGCGTCGCCGCCCAGGATGCGGAGCACCTGGTGTCCGCCCACGAACTCGCTTGTGTAGGCCACGTCCATGCCCAGAAGGTCGCGGACCGCCTGCACCGCGCGCTCGACGGT
>JAXDIC010000335.1:0-3107 GCA_034664185.1 Thermoleophilaceae bacterium | reverse complement strand
CGGCCACGAGAGCGCCCACGCCCGCGAGGCCGAGATCGGCGAGCAGGACGATCGCAAGCAGCTCCGGGAACGCCTGATCGAGGCCGGGCCCGAGCAGCAGCACCGCGAACGCCGGCAGGGCCACCAGTTCGAGGAGCACGAGGTAGAGGAACAGCGCGGTCGCCTTGGCGAGGTACACGGCGGTGCGGTCGATCGGCGCGAGCAGGACGCCGTCGAGCGCACCGTCCTCGCGCTCCGCTGCGAACAGCCTGTTCACCGCCAGCACGGTGGCCAGAAGGAGCGTGACCCAGAGGACGCCGGACGCGAGCGAGCCCTCGATCTCGTTGCGGTCGAGCCCGAAGTGGAACAGCACGAACACGGTGACGCTGAAGAGCGCCATCGCCGGCACCGACTGGCGCGTGCGCAGCTCGATCTGGAGGTCCTTGCGGAGGATCGCGAGGGCGGCGGAGAAGGTCATCTACGCGTACAGCTCCCGCACCTGGTCCGGCTCGGCGCGGCCCGCGAACACCTGGTGACCGCCCTTCAGGCCGAGCGCGAGGTCCGCCTCCGCGAGCGCGCCCTCCACGTCATGCGACACGACGACTCGCGTGCGGCCGGACCCGCGCCCGATCAGCGGCTCGAGCGCCTCGGCGGCGCCCGGGTCGAGGCCGGCGCGCGGCTCGTCGAGCAGCAGTACCTCCGGGTCGTGGAGCACGGTGCGCGCGACCGCCGCGCGCTGCACCATGCCGCGTGAGAGGTCGCGGAGCGGATCGTTCGCCCGGCGCTCGAGGCCGACCGCGGCGATCGCCTGCTCGACCTTCTCCCGCGCCACCCCGTGAAGGCGCGCGTGGAAGAGCAGGTTCTCCGTTACGGTGAGGTCGCGGTAGAGCAGCGGCTCGTGGCCGAGGTAGCCGACCCGGCCGCGCACCTTCCACGCGTCGCCGGGCAGCGAGCCGCCGAGCACCGTCGCGGTGCCGGCGTGCGGGCGCAGCAGCGCTGCCAGCACGCGCAGGAGCGTCGTCTTGCCGGCGCCGGTCGCGCCGAACACGGCGAGGGTGGCGCCGGCGGGGACGCTCACGGTCACGCCGGTCAGCGCCGTCCTGTCCCCGTACCTGCGCTCGAGTCCCTCGAGCTGTATGGCGGGTTGCCCGGACCCGGCCTCCGCCTCGTCCCGCAGCGCGAGGCCGCGCCGTGGCGGCCGGGTCGGGCGGCTTTCACTCACGCTCGAGGGTCGCCGCGGCGTGCTTGAGCGTCGGCTCGACCACCGGCCACGACTGCCCGATCGCCTTCGGGGACCCGGGGAAGTTCACGATCAGCGTGCGGCCGCGGATGCCCGAGATGCCGCGCGTGAGGATCCCCAGCGGCGTGTGGCTGCGCGACTCCTGCCTGATCGTCTCGGCGTAGCCGGGCGCCTCGCGGTCGATCGCGTCGCGGGTGGCCTCCGGGGTCACGTCGTCGCGCGTCATCCCCGTGCCGCCGGTCGTGAAGACGAACCTGGTGTCGGCGTCCGCGTGACGGACGAGCGCCTGCCTGATCGCCTCGCGGTCGTCCGAGACGACCTCGTGCACGGTCTCGAGACCCGCCTGCTCGCACAGCTCGACGAGCGCCGGCCCCGAGCGGTCCTCGCCCTCGCCGCGCGCGATCGTCGTGGAGATCGTCAGCACGGCCGCACGCACGGCGTGGAGCCTAGTGCGCGCGAGCGCGAGGCTCTACGCTCAGCCCGATGCCCGACGGCGCTCCGAACCCGGCCCACCGCGCCTCGGACGCCGAGCGCGAGGTTGCAGCCGACCGTCTCCGCCTGGCCGCCGCGGAAGGGAGGCTCGACCGGGCCGCCGACCCCGCCCGGCCTCCCGCGCGGGTAGCTTCGGGTCCGTGAGCGCGCGCGGCGAAGCGCCGTCGGCGCGGCCTACGCAGCCATCGGCTTGGTCAGCCGTCCCACGACGTCGGCTCTCAGCCCGGCGACGGTGTCCTCGCGAGCGGACAGCGCCGCCGCCGCCGAGCAGTCGCCGTCAGCCAGCAAGGCAAGGAGGAGATGCTCGGGCGCGACCTCGGTGACGCCTGAGAGCGAGAGGTTCGCGGCGGCTCGCTCGTAGACGCGCCGCAGGCGGGGCGTGGGAGGCGACGGCGATGTGGGGAGCCGAGGCTCGCCCGTGATTCCGCACGGCACGTGCACTCCACGGCGCGTCAGCAGCTCAGCGGTCTCGGGGTCGCCGTGGGCGAGCCCGCACAGCAGATGGTCGGTTCCCACGTGGTCGGCGCCGAGCGCGCTCGCCTCGGCGAACGCATGTCCGAGGACACCCGCCGCCCGCGTTGTCAATGGCGGAAGGCGGCGCTGCGGCGCCCTCGGAGGCGCGCCTCGAAGCTCGGGGTTCCACAGCTCTCGGCCGCGGTGTCCGCGGAGCGCACGCCAGATCAGCATCCCGTCGTTCGACCGCTTCGCGAGCTCGGCGCCCCCGAGCCACGGGACGGTGTGCGTTGCCGGCACGAGGTTGACGACCACCGACATCGCGCAGTGGAGCACGGCGGTCCAGCACGCGACACCAAGCACCGTCAACGGGGATCGCTGGGAGGTGGCCGCCCAGAGGAAGGCGCCGCCGGCCAGTGCGGTGGACACGGGACCGGCGAGCACGATCGCGATCATCCTCGGTCGCGAGATGCGGTCCGGGAGCAGGACGCAGTGGGCACGGCCGGGACGGGGGTCCCAGCGCACGTCGATCCGCCCAAGTGCGAAGCGCACCGCAGCAGGTTGGTGGCCGATCTCGATCAGCACCCGCTGGCCGCTGAGCGCGACACTCCAACACCCGTGCGCAAGTTCGTGGAGAAAGGTGACCAGGGGCGGGATCACGTATCCGCCGAGTAGCAGGCCCACCAGCACGCGCTGGTGCAGCTGGGCATGCCCGCGAAGCACTGCCAGGAGCGCCAGGCCGTAGCCAACGTAACCCAGCGTCCAGACCAGACGGTTCCGCCTCACCGTCCGGTTATCGGCGACTCCCCCGAATGGTGAAGCGGATCCGCGTGTCGCTAGTCCCCTCGCCGCCAGTCGTGCCGGCCGCCGCTCTTCTCGAGCAGCGCCACCTCGGCGATCTCCACGCCGCGCTCCACGCCCTTGACCATGTCGTAGACGGTGA
>JAXDIC010000395.1:0-4939 GCA_034664185.1 Thermoleophilaceae bacterium | reverse complement strand
TGGCCGCCCAGGAGCTCGCCGTACTCCTTGTCGCCCACGATCTTGATCATCCCCGCGCGGTCGCCGTAGACCGTCGGCGCGCCCACCGACGCGACCGGCACCTTGCCGACCACCACGTCGCGGCCGTTGTCGCGCGCCTCCTTCTCGGTCATGCCGAAGCTGGCGACCTGCGGGCTGCAGAAGGTCGCGGCCGGCACGAAGCGGTAGTCGATCGGGTGCGTCTCCTGGCCCGCCGCGGCCTCGACGGCGATGATGCCCTCGTCCGACGCCTTGTGCGCCAGCGCCGGCCCGGGGACGATGTCGCCGATCGCGAAGATCCCGTCCGCCGACGTGCGCAACGCGCCGTCGACCTCGACCAGGCCGCGGTCGTCGGTCTTCACGCCGGCGTCGTCCAGGCCGAGGTTGTCGAAGTCCGGTCCGCGCCCGGCGGCGATGCAGACGTAGTCGAACGAGTGCTGCTCGCCCCCATAGGCGAGCTTCACCTCGTCGTCGCCCGCCTCGGCGGACTCGATCTCGGCGCCGGTCACGATGTCCACGTTCTGCTTGGCGATCTCGCGCGCGGCCGCCTTGGCGATCTCCTCGTCCTCGAGCGGGAGGATCTGCGGCAGCGCCTCGAGCAGCACCACCTCGGTGCCCAGGCGCCCGAACGCCGACGCCACCTCGGTGCCGGACGCTCCCGCCCCGATCACGGCCAGCCGCTTGGGAAGCTCGCCCAGGCCCCAGGCGGTCTCGGTGCCCAGCACGCGGCCGCCGAACTTGAGCCCGAGGATCGGCTTGGGAACCGATCCCGTGGCCACCACGATGTTGTGCGCGCCGAACTCGGTTCCGTCCTTCGAGGAGCCGATCCGGATCGAGCCCTCGCCGGTCAGGGCGGCATGGCCCTCGATCACGTCGATCTTGTTCTTCTTCATCAGGCCTGCCACGCCGCCTGTCAGCGTCTTGATCACCTTGTCGCGATGCTCGGCCACCCCGGAGAAGTCCACGGAGGTGCCCTCCACCTGGATGCCGAACTGCCCGGCGTGCTGCACCTCGCTCATCACGTCGGCCGCGCGCAGCACCGCCTTGGCGGGGATGCACGCGTAGTTCAGGCAGCGGCCGCCGATCCTGTCCTTCTCCACGATCGCCGTGCTCATCCCCAGCTGTGCCGAGCGGATCGCGGCCACGTACCCGCCCGGGCCGGAGCCGATGACGATGCAGTCGTAGCTCTTCTCCGCCATCGCGCAGGCAGGCTATCCAAGCATCGGTGCGATCCGTTCGCGCACGTCTTCCGGCAGCGGCCTGGACTTCCCGGCGCCGTAGTCGTAGCCCACCAGCGCGCCCCAGCCGTCCGCCACCAACCGGCCGTCGGACTCCACGCGCATCTCGAACTCGAGCCTGAGGCTCGAGCGCTTGAGCTCGACGGGCCGGATCCATGTCCGGATCTCGTCGTCGAAGAACGCGGGCGCGCGGTAGGCGATGTGGCACTCGGCGAAGATGAACCCGAACGCCTCGCGCTTGCCCGGGTTGTGCTCGGGCAGGACATCGCGGAACCAGTCGATGCGCGCGGTCTCGAAGAAGCGCATGAACTCGACGTTGTTCATGTGCTGCATCGCGTCCAGGTCGCCGAAGCGGACGCGCTGCACGGTCGAGAAGCCGTCGCGCCGGCGCTCGTCCGTCACGAGGGCGGGCGCCGCTCCGGCATCTGGATGCGCGCCATCGCCTTGATCAGGAACCAGAACAGGGCGCCGCACGGCGCGATCACCGCCAGCGAGATCAGCACGGTCACCACGTTGGACGCCTCGAAGACCAGCACGGAGAAGATCAGCATCAGGATGCCCAGGATGGCCTCCATTCCCAGCACCGCCCAGTACTTCGCTCGCCACATCCCGTAGGCGGCGATCAGCATCAGCGCGGAGTAGCTGAAGATGCCCACCGCCGCGGGTCGCTTGCTGCCGATCTTCACTCCTGCCAGCCAGGAGATGATGTTGGCGGCCGCCAGCGCGAACGCGACGATGGCGCCCACCGTCACCGCCAGCGGGCGCTCTCCTTCGTCCAGCGGCACCAGTGCCTCGCGCGCGGCCGCGTTCTTGGCCTCGGACCGCGAGGGCCGCTTGGGTGGCGGGTCGGCCGGCGCCTGCTCCCGCGGGCGGCGGGCCGGCGGCTGGCTGACCGCCTGCGGGCGCGCCTTCCGCCTAGTGCGCTTGCCCAACCGCGGCCTCCGTCTCGATCGCGTCGCGCAGCGCACGCGCAGCGTCCTCGGGGTCCCGAGCGTCGCGGATCGCGCGCACCACGGCGATCCTGCTCGCCCCGGCCGCCACGACCGCGGGGGCGTTGCCGGCGTCGATCCCACCGATGGCGAACCACGGCTTGGAGGCGTGCTCCGCGGCGTGCCGGACCAGCTCGAGGCCAACGGCCGCGCGGCCGGGCTTGGTGGGTGTCTCGTAAACGGGGCCGACCCCCAGGTAGTCGGCCACCGAGCGCTCCGCGGCGATCACCTGCTCGGGCGAGTGAGTCGAGGTCCCGATCAGGAGCCGGTGGCCCACGCGCTCGCGCACCGCTCGGGCCTGCTCGTCGTGCTGGCCCATGTGCACGCCGTCGGCCCCGCAGCGCAGGGCCAGGTCCGGCCGGTCGTTCACGACCAGCAGCGCCCCGTGCTCGCGGCACAGATCGCGCAGGTCGCGGCCGGTCGCGACGATCTCGTGGTCACTCGCCGACTTGTCCCGGAGCTGCACCACGTCGACTCCGCCGCGCAGCGCCGGCTCGACAATCTCGGCGGCCCGGCGGTCGCCCACGCGCGTCTCGAGGATCAGGTAGAGGCGGGCGGCGCGCAACCGATCCGGCGCGTCGGCGAGGCTCGTCACGCCCGTGATCCTGACACAGGGGCTCGTGGCAGCGGCCCTCTCCTCTATCCTGGCGCGGCCATGACCATCGGCACCTCGATAGTCCTGATCGCAATCGGCGCGATCCTCAAGTACGCGGTCACCGCGCACGTCTCCGGGATCGACATCCAGACGGTCGGCACCATCCTGATCATCGTGGGCATCCTGGGGCTCATCCTCTCGCTGCTCTACACGTTCGCGTGGAGCGCCGACGCCCGCCGGCGGCGGGGTCCCGATTACTACGACGACGGCCCCCCGCCGCCGCCGCGCACCCGCTACTAGGATTAACCCCCCACGGGAGCTCGGACGGACCGGGCTGAGAGGGCGGCTGGTCGCCGCCGACCGTTGAACCTGATCCGGGTAATTCCGGCGTAGGCAATCGATCGGCGCGGCCCTCGCCAGGAGGTCGACACGCACATGCCGATAGGAGGAACGCCGGAGCGCGACGTGGTCGTCGTCGGCGCGGGCATCGTCGGACTTGCGTGCGCGTGGCGGGCCGTGCAGGAGGGACTCTCCGTGCTGGTGCTCGATCGCGGGGCGCCCGGAGCGTCGGAGGCCGCGGCCGGGATGCTTGCACCTGTCACGGAGGCGGAGTTCGGCGAGGAGCGGCTCCTGGCGCTCAACCTCGAGGGTGCGGCCGCCTGGCCGGCCTTCGCCGCCGAGCTTCAGGAGCGGACGGGGGTCGACCTGGGCTACCGCGACAGCGGCGCCCTGGCGGTGGCCGTCGACCGCGACGACGCCGAGGAGCTGCGCCGCCTTCACGCGCTCCAGCGCTCCCTGGGCCTGGACGCCGAGTGGGTCTCCGGGCGCGAGTGCCGAGGGCTGGAGCCCGGCCTGTCGCCGCGTGTGCGCGGCGGCGTGCTGGCACCTCAGGACCGCTCGGTTGACCCCCGCGCCGTGCTGCGCGCGCTGCGGATCGCGCTCGACGGCCAAGGAGTGGAGGTGGCGAGCGGTGTTGAGGTGACCGGAGTCGAGCAGGCGGCCGACTCGCTCACGGGCCTGACCACCGGTGACGGGCGGGTGCCCGCGCGCCGCGTGGTGATGGCCGCCGGGGCGTGGAGCGGCTCGTTCGGTCCCTGGGCCCCGCCGGTCCGACCCGTCAAGGGCCAGATCCTGCGCCTGCGCGGACCGGCCCGCCCGCTGCTGGCGGACCGCGTGGTGCGCACGCCGCGCTGCTACGTGGTGTCGCGCGCGAGCGGCGAGATCGTGATCGGGGCGACGATGGAGGAGCGCGGCTTCGACACCACGGTCACGGCCGGCGCGGTGCACAGGCTGCTGGAGGCCGCGTGGGAGGTCCTGCCCGACATCGAGGAGCGGGAGCTCAGGGAAGCAAGCGCGGCGCTCCGCCCGGGCACGCCCGACAACTGCCCGGCCATCGGCGCCGCGGGTCCGGACGGCCTGCTGTGGGCGACGGGCCATCACCGCAACGGCGTCCTGCTGGCGCCGATCACCGCCGACGCGGTGGCCGCGATGCTCGTGGAGCGCGCCGTGCCGGCCGCGATCGAGCCGTTCTCGCCCGCCCGCTTCGAGGGCCAGCCGGGGCTGACCGGGAGCCGCGCGTGAACGTCGTACTGAACGGCGAGCGGCGCGAGCTGCCCGACGGCTGCAGCGTGTCCGGCGCAGTGGAGGCCAGCGGAGCCGAGCCCGGCGGCCGCGGCGTGGCCGTCGCGGTGGACGGCGAGGTGCTTCCGCGTGGCAGCTGGGACGCTGTGGAGCTCCACGCCGGCCAGCGCGTGGAGGTGCTCCAGGCGGTGCAGGGTGGCTGACGCGCTGCGCATCGGAGACCGCGCCTTCGGCTCGCGCCTGATCATCGGCACCGGTGGCTTTCGCACCCTGGACGCGATGGCCGAGGCGGTGGCTGCCTCCGGCGCCGAGCTGGCCACGCTCGCCCTGCGGCGTGTGGACCCCGCGGCTCACGGCTCGATCGTGGAGGTGCTCGAGCGGACTGGCTGCTCGCTGCTGCCCAACACCGCCGGCTGCTTCACTGCGCGCGACGCGGTGCTGACCGCTCAGCTGGCGCGGGAGGCGTTCGAGACCGACTGGATCAAGCTCGAGGTGATCGGCGACGAGCGCACGCTGCT
>JAXDIC010000312.1:0-2991 GCA_034664185.1 Thermoleophilaceae bacterium | reverse complement strand
ACCCGATGCGGTAGCCGGGGGCTGTGGCACGTCGGGCATGCGTTGTAGGCCGGCTTGGTCAGCTTGTGCTGCGCTCGGCGCTGGGCGGTGCGGGCATGCGACTGCTTCTGCTTGGGGACAGCCATGGACGCGGAGGCTAGCAGGGGCGGGGCCGCGCCCGGGTCTCAATCGAAGCGAAGCTCGGACAGCTTCGCCCAGCGCGGGTCGGGCTCGCGCTCGTGCTGGTGATCAGGGCCGGCGGTGTTCAGATCAGCGCCGCAGCGGGGGCACAGGCCCGCGCAGTCCTCACGGCACAGGACCTTGGCGGGCAGCGCGAGCGCCAGCGCGTCCCGGGCCCACGCATGGAGGTCGAGCACGCCGCGATCCACGTATGGAGAGTCGAGCTCATCGGACTCCCCAGGCTGAGACACCTCGCGCGAGTCGACCTCGTAGCTCGGCGTGGCCGGCTCCAGGCAGCGCATGCACGGTCCCGCCAGGGAGCCACTGAAGCGCAGCCGCAAGGCGTACCCGTCGCCGGTGGTGCGTGAGATGTCCAGGCGCACGGGCACCAGAGCCGGGTCCACCGGGTACGGCTCGCCGCCCAGCATGAACGGGTCGATATCGACCCAGAGCTCGACGCGACGGCCCTCGCCCGTGCTCAGGCGAAGCGCCCCCAGATCGAAGAGATCAGTCCGCAGGGGCATGAATCTGAGGGTAGCGACGCCTTACTCCCGCGCCAGCTCCCGCTTGAGGATCTTGCCCGTGGCATTGCGGGGCAGGCCGTCGACTATCAGCACCTCACGCGGAACCTTGAAACCCGCCAGGCGCGAGCGCACCTCGTCCTTGAGCTCCTGCTCGGTCAGCGACGCACCCGTGGCGGGCGTGACAAACGCGCGGAGCCGCTGTCCGAACTGTTCGTCGGGAACCCCGATGACCGCCACCTCGCGGACGCCCGGGACCGCGGCGAGAACCTCCTCGACCTCACCCGGGAATACGTTCTCGCCCCCGGAGACGATCATGTCGTCGTCCCGGCCGTCGACGAACAACCGGCCATCGGTGTCGAAATGCCCGAGATCTCCGGTGGACATCAGAGTGCCGAATCGCACCTTGTCACCGCCGCCGGTGTAGCCGTCGAACAGCAGCTCGTTGCCGACGAAGATCAGGCCGCTCGCCTCCGGAGGCAGCTCGCGCCATTCCGGATCGAGGATCTTCACCACGGTTCCGCGGGGTGGCCGGCCGGCGGTTCCCGGAGCGGCTCGCAGATCCTCCGGCGTGGCGATCGTCGCCCAGGCAACCTCGGTGGAGCCATACAGGTTGTAGAGCGTCTCACCGAGCGCATCCATCACCTGCCGCGCCAGGGGACCGGGGAGCGCCGACCCGCTCGAGGCGATCACCCGCAGCGACGAGGTGTCGTGCTCGGCCAGCTCGGATCCCCCCAGCTCGAGGATCCGCTGCAGCATCACGGGCACCACGATCAGCGCGGTGGCTCGCTCGGCCGCGATCGCGCGCAGCGTCTCTCGTGGATCGAACCGGCGGCGCAGCACGAGCGTCGACGACAGCGCGGTGCTCATGACCAGATGGGCAAAGCCCCAGGAGTGAAACAGCGGGGCGGCGATCAGCGTGGACTCGCGGGCCTTCAGAGGGATCCTGGAGAGCAGCGCCGCGGCGGGACCCAGCGAACTCGGGCTTGCTCGGTGGGCGCCCTTGGGCGGGCCGGTGGTGCCGGAGGTGAGGATGACCGTCCGGCCTGGCGCCGCCGGAGGCCGGGGGGTGGAGTCGGGCGACGCCGTGATCAGATCCTCGAGCGACAGGTGCACGGCCGCGACCGGCTCCTGAGTCCACGCGACGAACGCAGCGCGCCCGTCGCACGCCCCCTCGACGATGCCCGTGAACTCCTGGTCGTAGACCACGGCTAGGGGGTCCTCGCGGTCGACCACCTCGCTGACCTGTGGCCCGGCGAACGAGGTGTTCAGGTACAGGGCATGGGCCCCGAGCTTTGAGCACGCGACGCTGGCCTCGATGAACCCGCGGTGGTTGCGGCACATGATCGCCACGCCCCCGCCCTCCCTGACGCCGCGCACGGCCAAACCATTCGCGAGGGCGTTGGTTCGATGGTGAACCGCCTCGAAGCTCAGGCTCCCGAGCTCGTCCCGTACCGCGTCGGCGCGCGGATAGCGCGCGGCGGCGCCGAGGTATCCGGCGGCCAGTGTCGGACCCCAGCGGTGCAGGGCGCTGACGGCACGGACCACCCGATCGGGCCGGCCCGGGCGGGCCATGCCCGCGCCGGCGAGAGTGCGGGCGAGGAAGACGCTGTCGGAGAGCCGGCCGGGCACGCCGCGTATCCAATCAGTCAGGCTGGGTCGGCAGCCGTGCCCCCGAGACCCGGACGGCGCCCGGAGGCCAAGACCGGGATCATCTGGGCATGTCGGTTTGGTTTCGCACCTACGGATTCGCGGAGATCGTTGAGAACCTGGTGATCGGTGCCTATCCGCTCGACGCCGAGGACGTGTCGATGCTCGACTGGATGGGGGTGCGGCGCGTGCTGAATCTGGTGGAGGACGAGGAGTACCGGCCCGGTGACCGCGAGGCGGTCGCGGCGGCTCTGGCCGCGATGGGGATCATCGAGCAGCGCCTGCACTTCACCGACTTCGGGAGGCTGCCGGACGACGAACTCGAGGCTGCCGTCCAGCAGGTATCTGGGTGGCTGGACGAGGGCCTGCGCACCTACCTGCACTGTCGCGCCGGACAGCAGCGTTCGGCAGCCGTTGCGGCCGGCGTGGTCGCGCTCCGGCAGGGGCTCGGGATCGAGGAGGCACTGGCCTACGTGCAGCAGCGCAAACCTTCGGCCGACCCGCTCCCTCATCAGCGGGAGGACCTGGCGAGCTGGTGGGATGCTCGCGGGTCGGCGGCCGATCCGGGAGACGCCGGGGGCCTACTCAGCGGCCCGTAGGCGCCGCGCCGTGATCTCGTCCTCGACGCTGAGCTGGCCGACCTCGGCGACCTTCGCCGGAC
>JAXDIC010000263.1:0-4916 GCA_034664185.1 Thermoleophilaceae bacterium | reverse complement strand
GGTCGCGGGCGACGAGCGCCGCCGCCCGGTCGCAGCTCAGCTCCGCCGCCCGCGACCACTCGAGCAGGGCGGTGCGCATGGCCATCAGCGGCAGCCCGGCCAAGAGCGGCAGCCGCGCCCCGGTGCCCAGTCGCATCAGGATCACCAGCGCCGTCTGGTAGAGCACGTGCTCGGCCAGGACGTGCGCCGCCTCGTGCGCCAGCACCGCGCGCAGGCCCTCGTCGTCGAGCAGTCGCACCAGCTCCGAGTTGAGGACGATCATCGGCTGCCCAACGCCGATCGTGACGGCGTTGGCGACCGGGTACTGAGTCAGGTACAGGTCGGGAAGCTCGGCGATGTCGAGCGTGTCGAATGCCGCGCGGTGGAGGGCGTGGATCTGGGGCAGCTGGCGCTGGTCGATGCGCACGGCCGCGCCCAGGTACGCCTGACGAAGCGCGCGCTCGTAGCCCAGCTGGATCAGCCTGCGCACCACCGCGTCCAGGTACGGGACCTGCTGCAGCGCGGCCGTGGCGGCCCGGTCCGCCGGGTGCTGGAAGGCGCGCGGCGAGATCTCCTCGAGCCGGTGGGTCTCGGCCGGCGTGGACATCGCCCCACCCTACGCCAAGATTGAGCGGTCGGGCCACCCGGGCTGCTTCTGCCAGCATCGGCGGATGGCTCAGGTGCAGGAGGCGGAGGCGGTCCACGTACCGGCGGTGGCGGTCGCGTCGCGCTGGCGGCCCACGCCCGCGCGCCTGCTCCAGCTCGTGGTCGGGCTGTCGATCTTCGGCGCGGGGGAGGCGCTGCTGGTGGCGTCCAACCTGGGCAACTCGCCCTGGACCGTGTTCGCCCAGGGCCTCGCGCGCCAGGCGGGGATCGGCGTGGGCACCGCGACGATCGCGGTCAGCGGGCTGGTGCTCCTCGCGTGGATACCGCTCCGTCAGCCGCCGGGCCTGGGGACGATCTTCAACGCGGTCCTGATCGGCGTGGCCATCGACGTCACGCTCGCGATCCTGCCGTCGCACATCGCGCTGGGCGTGCGGATAGCGATGGTGCCCGCCGGCATTGCGATGGTGGCCGTGGCCAGCGGGCTGTACCTGACCACCCGGCTGGGCCCCGGTCCCCGCGACGGCCTGATGACCGGGTTGCACCGCCGCACCGGCCGCTCGCTTCGCCTGGTGCGCGTGGTGATCGAGCTGACCGCGGTGGTCGGCGGGGTGGCCCTCGGCGGCACTGCGGGGATCGGGACGCTGGCGTTTGCCCTGGCGATCGGGCCCGGCGTGCAGTTCTGGGTCCATCGCTTGGGTGGCGCCGAGACCAGCACCCTGTAGGACCGGGGCGCGTGGCCGGGTACCCTCGGCTCTTGCGCCCGCGCACCCTCTCGCTAACGCTGGCGGCGCTCCTCTGGGCGGGGGCGGCGGCCCACCCGGCGCTGGCGGTAAGCCCGCCGGAGCGCCTGAGCACCGACCCGTACACCACGGCGACGACCAGCGTTCACCACGCGACCGAGGTCGAGCCCGACAGCTTCTCGTTCGGGTCCAAGGTGGTCAGCGCATTCCAGGTTGGCCGGTTCGAGGACGGCGGCGCGGCCAACCTCGGCTGGGCCGCCTCGACCGACTCCGGGCACACGTGGACCAAGGACAAGTTCCTGACCGGGATCACCACCCAGGCCGGCGGGACGTTTGCGCGCGTGACCGATCCCAGCGTGGCCTACGACGCCAAGGACGGCGTGTGGCTGATCGGCTCGGTGCCGCTGGACAGTACGGAGCACGGCGCGGCCGTCGTGGTCAACCGCTCCATCGACGACCTCCAGAGCTGGGGAAGCCCGGTGACCGTGGCCGCGGCCGCGGGCAGCTCGGACTTCGACAAGGACTGGATCGTGTGCGACAACACGGCGACGAGCCCGTATTACGGGCGCTGCTACGCCCAGTGGGACGACTTCGGCAACTCCAACACGATCAAGATGAGCACGTCGAAGGACGGGGGCAAGACGTGGAGCGCTCCGGCCAACACGGCCGGCAACGCGCCCGGGCTGGGCGGCCAGCCGCTGGTCCAGCCGAACGGCACCGTGATCGTGCCGATGGCCGCCGCTGACGAGACCACCATCCAGGCGTTCCGCTCCACCAACGGCGGCGACAGCTGGACCGCCCCGGTCTTCGTGGGCAGCGTGTTCCACCATACGGTGGCCGGCCAGATCCGCGCGAGCGCGCTGCCGTCGGCGGAGATCGACGGCGGCGGCAAGGTCTATGTCACCTGGGAGGACTGCCGCTTCCGCCTGGACTGCTCGACCTCGGCTGGCGCCAACGACATCGTCATGACCACGTCCGCGGACGGCGTCACGTGGAGCGCCGTGTCCCGCGTTCCAATCGACCCGACCAACAGCGGCGTGGACCACTTCGTGCCGGGCCTGGGCGTGGATCCCCTGACCTCGGGGGCCAGCGCGCACCTGGCGCTGGCCTATCACTACCTGCCCGACACGGCGTGTGGGGGCCCATCCACATGCGAGCTCGACGTGGGCTTCGTGTCGTCGCTCGACGGCGGCGCCCACTGGAGCACGCCTCAGCGCCTGGCCGGGCCGATGACCGTGTCGTGGCTCGTGCCAACCACCCAGGGCTTCATGTTCGGCGACTACATCTCCACGTCGTTCACCAGCGGCTCCGCGCATCCGGTGTTCGCGCTGGCCGCCGCGCAGCCCACCGCCACCACGTTCGACGAGGCCATCTACGCGTCCAGCCCGGCGCTCGACGCATCCCCGGGCCAGCCGCCCAATAACCCGCCGCCGGTCACGCCGCCGCCTGTCGTACCGCCCGCTGGGCCGCCCGTGCTCACCCAGCTCGGCATCGCGCCCGCGCGCTTCCCCGCCGCGCGTCATGGGCCGAGCATCGCGACCGCCTCTGGAGCGATGGTCAGCTACAGCGCGTCCACGGCCGGCTCGACCAGCTTCACGGTCAAGCGCCTCGTGATCCGGCACGGAAGCGCCTGCGGCTTCCACTCGCGCAGCGCCCGCAACAGGCGCTGCCGGCGATGGGTGGCCGTTCCTGGGTCGTTCCAGCACGCCGACTCGGCGGGTCTCAACCGCTTCCGCTTCGCGGGCCGGCTGCAGGGCCACCGGCTTGTCACTGGGGTCTACCTCCTTGCCGCTCTCCCGCACAACGCCGCAGGCACCGCGGGCCAGGCCAAGCACGCGCGCTTCACGGTGATCTCCGCACGGGCTGCGCGCGCACGACGCGCCAGCGCCAGATGACGCCGATGCGCCTGGAAGGATTCCCGCCGCAGACCCGCAACCTTGAGGGGTAAGGTCTTGTTCCCTAGCCTTAGGCCCACGCGATGATCGAGACGCCAGTCAAACCTCGGCCCCGCCCGCTGGCCGCCCCGCCGCCGGACCCGGCAGAGCGGCAGGCGGTTCCGGCGCCGCCGCCCGACGCCGCGGCCCTTCACGACCGCGCCTGCCAGCACTGCGGCTCGGCCCTGCACCGCGATCAGCTCGCGTGCCTGAACTGCGGGCGCATGGCCGAGGACGGCACCGGCCGCGTGCCCTGGCGCACGTGGGGCCTGGCCTCCGCCGCCACGCTGCTCCTGGTGGGCGGCACGGTGGGCGCCGCCATCGCGGGGCTCCCGAGCGGCAAGCACATCCAGAAGCCGGTCGCCAGCGCACTGGCGCCCAAGAAGGCCATCCCGCCGGCCACCGCGGGCACGGCCACCGGCGGCACGTCCACCACGCCGCTGGGAGGCGCCGGGGGCAGCGGCACCACGAGCCCGCCCGCGGTGCACACCACCAAGCCCAAGTCCACCACGCCACCGCCGAAGACCACCACGCCGTCGACCAGCGGCGGATCGACCACGCCCTCGACGAGCAACAAGAAGCCGGCCAAGAAGCACCACACGACGACCACCACGCCAGGCGCGTCGTCGCAGCTGTTTGCCAACGGGGTTGCCCCGGACGACGGCGGACTCTATGACCCGTCGGGCGACACCAACGACCATCCCGGCGAGGTCAGCAACACCTACGACAACAACACCAGCACCACTTGGAGGACGGCCTCTTACTCGCACGGATTCGTCGGCAAGGCCGGCGTTGGCATCTGGCTCAAGGCGTCCCAGGTCACGCCGTATCGGGGGATCGGGATCCTCGACCGCACACCCGGCTTCAACGTCGAGATCTACTACTCGAACGACCAGGCCGCGACCACGTCGCCATCGCTCAACAGTTGGACGCTGGCGGCCAAGCAGACCAACGTTTCGTCGCGGAAGCGTCTCAGCCTGGTGAAGGGCCCAGCCCGCACGGCCGGCTATTACCTCGTCTGGTTCACGAAGCTGCCAGCGGGCAAGCGGATAGTCCTTCAAGAGCTCCAGTTGCTCCAGTGAGTCACCGCCGGGCCTCCGGCGTCCTGACCGCCCTCGTCGCCTCGTGCCTCGTCGCGGCCCTACCCGCGGTCGCCCAGGCCAAGCGGATCAAGTTCGGCAGCAACCTCGCGGCGCCGGCCAACCGGATCGAGGCGCACGGCGCCGACAGCGTCTTCTGGAACACGGGCCTTGCCAGCAAGGACAAGCAGCGGGTGCCCGCCAGGGGGCGCGTCATGACGATCAGGGTCAAGGGCACCGCCATCAAGCACGGCGGCTCCAACCCGCTCACCCTGGTCCACTTCCAGATCCTTCATCCCAGCCACGGGCACGTCACCGTGACCCTCACCTCGGGCAATTTCCACGTGCCCGTGGGTGGCAACCCGAACCGGGTGACCACCTACCACCCGGTCAACCTCTGCGCCAGCAAGCGCGACTACGTCGCGTTCAACGACTTGGGAGGCTTCAACCCTCCGAGCTATCCGAACGGCACCCCGTTCCAGGTCTTCAGCTCGGTGGCCGGCTCGACGACCAACTTCTACTCGAACGCGGGCGGCACCAACAACGGCGCGACCTTCAAGGGGGCCCCGCACAAGGGC
>JAXDIC010000260.1:0-2910 GCA_034664185.1 Thermoleophilaceae bacterium | reverse complement strand
AGCTCAAGCTCGAGGTGTGGGACTCGCCCAACTCGGCGGGGATCGTCACCGATGCCGTGCGGTGCTGCAAGCTCGCCCTCAACAACGGTCTCACCGGGCAGCTCGACGGCCCCAGCTCGTACCTGATGAAGTCGCCCATGCACCAGCGCCCTGACGACGAGGCGCACCAGCTGACCGAGGCCTTCATCAAGAAGTACACGCGGGAACCCGCTTCGCGGCCGGCGCGCCGGACCGCGGCCAGGGCCAAGGCCAAGTCGGCGCCGAAGTCCTGAGCGCCAAGGCCGGTCCGCCACGAGCGGACGGCGCCATCACCAACGTAAGATGTGGCCGTGCCCGCGGCTCGACCGCCCGCCAGCCGTCCAGACGCCCCTGACCGCTCGGCCGCCGCCTCGCCGTCACTGACGATTGCACAGGTGACGCCGTTCGCCTGGGAAGTGGACGGCGAGGTCAACCAGTACGTCGCGCGCGTCTCGGACGAGCTCGCCCGGCGCGGCCACCGGGTGCTGATCGTCGCCCCGTCGCAGTCCGGCGCGCTGGTGCGCGACAGCAGGCGGGCGCTGCGGTCGCGCCCCGAGCAGCTGCTCGAGAGCGCCGACGGCGCCCCGCTCGTGCTCGGTGTGGGCGAGGTGCTGCCATTCTCGCCCGCGCGCCGGCGCGCGGCGTCGCTGCCCGTCGACGTCGCCCGCACGATCGAGGAGGCCCTCGGCGTCCTGGCGCTCGACGTGGTCAACGTCCACGAGCCGTTCGCCCCGAGCGCCTCGAGCGTCGCCCTGCGCCATTCCCACGCGCTGAACGTCGGCAGCTTCCACTCTCCCACCGAACGCATCCTCTCCACCCAGCTCACCGGTCCGCTCTCGCGGCTGCTGTTCGCGCGGCTGGATGCGCGCACCGCCAGCTACGGGGCCACCCGCAACCTGCTGCAGCGCTACTTCCCGGGCGACTACCGGGTGATCACACCCGGGGCCGACCCGCCCACCGAACGGGCCGGGCACGACCGTCCCGAGCTGGTGATGATCGCCACCGAGGAACGGGCCGCGGTGCGCGTCTTCCTGCGCGCGCTACGCGCCCTGCCGCCCGAGCTCGAGTGGCACGCCACGGTGTGGTCGGGCCGGCCGACTGCACCCCCGGCCACCCTCGGCAAGCTGCTGCGAGAGCGCGTCTCGTTCATCGACGCCCGCGAGCGCAGTGAGAGCGAAGCGCTGGCGGGCGCCGACATCGCGGTCCTGGCCTCCGAGGGAGTCCGGGCGATGCCGGGGACGCTGATCCGCGCGCTGGGGGCCGGGGCGGTCCCGGTGGCCTCGCGCCTGCCCGTCTACGAGGAGGTGCTGGCCGAGGGCGAGCGGGGCTTCCTGTTCGAGCCCGGCGAGGTGGAGACGCTCCAGGCGCACCTGCGGCGCCTGCTCGGCGACCGCCGCCTGCTGTCGCGCAGTGCCGAGGCGGCCGCGGAGCTGCGCTCCGCGCTGGGCTGGCCACGGGTCACGGGCGAGCTCGAGGAGATCTACCTGCAGCTGGCGGCCCGCCGGCACGACGGCTCGGGGAACTCGCGTATGCGGACGCGTCTGGCATCCCGTCCGTTGATCGACGTCGACCTGCACATGCACACCGACCACTCCTACGACTGCGCCACGCCCGCCGAGGTGCTGATCGCCGAGGCCCGCTCACGGGGGCTGGGCGCGATCGCGGTCACCGACCACAACGAGATCTCCGGCGCCCAAGAGGCGCTGGCCAAGGCCGACGGCGTCAAGGTGATCGTCGGCGAGGAGGTCAAGACCGCCGACCAGGGCGAGGTGATCGGCCTGTTCATCGAGGAGAAGATCCCGCGTGGGATGACTCTGCAGGAGACGATCGACGAGATCAAGCGCCAGGGCGGACTGGTCTACGTTCCGCACCCGTTCGACCGCATGCACTCGGTCCCCGACTACGAGCACCTGCTGGCGGTGCTCGACGATGTCGACGCGATCGAGGTCTTCAACCCCCGGGTCGCGATCTCCGAGTTCAACGAGGAGGCGGTGCGCTTCGCCGCCAAGTACCGGATCCCCGCCGGGGCCGGCTCGGATGCCCACGTGCCCCAGGGGCTGGGGTCGGTGCGGATCCGGATGCGGGACTTCGACGGTCCGCAGGAGTTCCTGCAGTCGCTGCGCGACGCCGACATCATCCGCAACCCGGCGAGCCTTCTGTATGTTCAGGCGCTCAAGTTCCTGCAGACCAAAGCCATGTCCGGAGCGGCCCGCCGGGCCTCACGAGAGCGCCGTGTCAGGCGTGCCACCGGGCGCAAGTCCTGATGCAGTCGCAAGGACAAGCACGCCGGCCGTCCAATCCGGGTGGAGTGCCGGCCACCGATGACGATATCCGCGAGAAGTACCTGGAGCGAGCGATCCGCGAGCTGAACGCATTCGCGCGCAGGCTCAGCGAGTGCGACCACTGCCCCCGCGGCCAGCTGATGCCCGTGCTGGGGTCCGGACACCCCCAGGCCGACATCTTCATGGTCAAGCACTCCGCTCGCCCGGCCGAGGTCGAGGAGGGGGTGGCCTTCTACGGCCGCACCGGCAACGCCCTGATGAAGTCCCTGAAGCGCCTATCGATCGACCCGCTGGCCGTCTACGGGACGTTGTGCGTGAAATGCCCGGTCCCCGATCCGATGATGGCCGACCCCGCCTGCGTGGCCCGCCTGATCGAGGAGCTGGCGATCGTGCAGCCGAAGATCGTGGTCGTGATGGGCACCGACGCGCTGGCCGTGATCAACGACCTCGGAATTCCGCTGGCGCGCGAGCTCGCGGCCACGCCGGGCGATCTGCAGCAGCTCACCCCGACGATCAACGCCCTGTACGTCCCCAACATCGACGAAGCGCTCGATGAGGAACGGGCCAAGCGCGAGTTCTGGGCCGCCTTCCGGGTGCTCGGCCAGTGGTG
>JAXDIC010000230.1:0-5326 GCA_034664185.1 Thermoleophilaceae bacterium | reverse complement strand
CCCGCCGGTCTCGCGGCTACCATCCGCTTCGGCCCATGCTCTCGCTCTACCGCCGCCACCGCCCCAAGACCTTCGAGGAGGTGGTGGGCCAGGAGCACATCGTCCGCACGCTGCGCAACGCCATCGGCCTGGGCAAGGTGCACCACGCCTACCTGTTCGTGGGCTCGCGCGGCACCGGCAAGACCAGCATGGCCAAGCTCCTGGCGTGCGCCCTCAACGCCCAGGGCGGCCCGCGAGCCGACTTCTCGCCCGACGATCCCGCCTGCGCCGCGATCATGGCCGGCAACTCGCTGGACGTGGTCGAGATGGACGCCGCCTCCAACAACTCGGTCGACGACATCCGCGAGCTGCGCGAGAACGTGGCGCTGGCCCCGATGGGCGGCGCGCGTCGCGTGTACATCCTCGACGAGGCCCACATGCTCTCCAACGCGGCGTGGAACGCGTTCCTCAAGACGCTCGAGGAGCCGCCGCCGCACGTCGTGTTCGTCCTGGCCACCACGGAGGCCCACAAGGTGCCGGCCACCATCGTGGACCGCTGTCACCGGTTCGACTTCCACCGCCCGTCGCTCGAGCAGATCGCCGACGTCCTCGGGCGCGTGGCCGACCAGGAGGGCATCAAGGTGCCGCAGCCGGCCGTCGGCATGATCGCCCGGGCGGCCACGGGCAGCTTCCGCGACGCTCTCGGCACGCTCGAGCAGCTGGTCACCTACGGCGGGCCCGAGGTCGAGCTCGACGACGTCCTGGAGATCCTCGGCGTGGCCGACACCGAGCTGGTGTTCCAGGCGGCCGACTCGCTGGTGGACCACGACCCGAAGGCGGCCCTGCTCGCGGTCCAGCGCCTGTCCGCCTCGGGGCGCGACGTCACCCAGTTCATGCGCGACCTGGCCGCGCACCTGCGCCACCTCTTCGTGGTCCAGACCCTCGGCGAGGTGCCCGACTCGTTTGCCGTCACGGCCGAGCAGACCGACCGCGTCTCGGCGCAGGCCGACCGGCTGGCCCAGGGAGAGATCCTGCGCGCCATCGACCTCCTGGCGTCGGGCCTCAGCGCGGTCAAGGACGGCTCCGACTCCCGCATCCAGCTCGAGCTGGCGCTGCTCAAGGCGGTCCAGCCCCAGGCGGACCTGTCCCTTCAGGCGCTGCTGTTCCGGATCGAGCAGCTGGAGCGACGGGTGGCCCAGCAGCAGGCCGGCTCGGAGCCGGGATCGTCCGCGCCCGCCCAGGGCGCGCCCCCCGCCGACGGGGGCAACGGCGCCGCCCAGGCCCGCACGTCCGATCAACCCGCACCGCCGCCAGCCGCCGCGCCAGCGCCGGCCGCCACGGCCGCGGTCGGGGCGGCCCCGCGGGCCGCCGCCACGGCCACAGCGGTGGCGGCGCAGCCCGAGGCCCAGGAGCAGCCGGACCCGCAGCCGGCACCGGTCCCGGAGCTGGACCTCGACATCGAGCGCCTGCGCACGCTCTGGCCCGCGGTGGTCGACGCCGTTCGCGCCGAGAACGCGATGGTGGGCGCCTGCCTCGAGGGCGCGCAGCCCACGGAGCTCGAGGGCGAGGTCCTCACCATCTGCTTCCCGGTCCTGGCGGGGTTCTCGCGCAAGACCGTGGAGCGCAACCGCGAGCTGCTCCAGACCTCGCTCCGCGCGCTCACGGGGCACTCCCTATCGCTGGACTACGCCTCCAGCGACGAGCACGTGGCGGCGTCCGGCGACCCGGGCCTCAGCCAGGAGGAGCTCATCGAGCGCCTGAAGCGCGACTATGGGGCCACCGAGGTCTTCGACGAGCCAGCGCCCGAGGAGGGCTGACCGCATGCCCCAGCCGCCCAACATGAACCAGATGATGAAGCAGGTCCAGCAGATGCAGGCGGAGATGATGAAGGCGCAGGAGGAGCTTCAGAACGAGGTCGTCGAGGCCAGCGCCGGTGGCGGGATGGTCACCGTCAAGGTCACCGGCGGGCTCGAGGTTCGCGAGGTCAAGATCGACCCAGCCGCCATCGATCCCGAGGACGCCGAGATGCTCCAGGACATGGTCCTGGCCGCCGTCAACGAGGCCCTGCGCTCCGCTCAGGAGCTGGCCGCCTCGCGCCTGGGCGCGGCCACCGGCGGGCTGGGAGGCCCGGGCGGCCTCGGCGGGCTGGGGCTGCCCGGCCTCTAGGCCCGTCCCTCGCCGCCGCGCCGCGGCCCCCCCGCTCAGGGGTTTTCGCTCAAGGGGCCCCTTCGGGGTGCCGATTATCGCCAGGTGACGCGGAGCCCCGCGATAACTACCTGCGCGCGAAAGCTGGCGGCCCATCCCTGGGCTGTTCGCACGGTCGCCGTCGCCCTCGGCGCGGCGGCTGCGCTGTGGGCGTTTGGCGTGTCGCCGGCCGCCGGCGCGGTGGTGGCCGCGCTGGTCGCGGGGCTGATCGTGGGCCGCGGCGGCGGGCGTGACGAGGGCACCGACATCGCCGCACAGCTGGCCGAGACCCAAACTCAGCTCGAGGCGCTGGCGCTGCGCGATCCGCTGACCGGGGTGCTCAACCACCGCGCGTTCCAGGACTCGCTGGAGACCGAGCTGCGCCGGGCGCGCCGCGAAAGCTGGCCGGTGGCGATCGTGGCGATCGACATCGACGGCTTCCGCGGGATGAACGACACGCGCGGCCACGCCCACGGCGACGCCGCGCTCGTGGCCGTAGCCGAGGGCCTGGCGTCCAACCTTCGCCCCGGGGACCTTTGCGGGCGAGTTGGGGGCGACGAGTTCATGCTCGCGCTGAGCAGCTGCGACTCCCACAACGCCCAGGAGGCGATCGTCCGGCTCCGCGAGGCCGTGGCGGCCCGCGCCGCCGCGGCCGACGTGGGACCGGTCTCCCTGAGCGTCGGCCTGGCCGAGTTCCCGCGCCACGCAATCGGCCGAGCCGACCTGATGCGCTTCGCCGACGGCGCCATGTACTGGTCCAAGTCAGGCGGCCAGGGGCGCACCTCGATCTACACCGACCAGGACGACTCCGCCCTGTCGGCCGAGGAGGACGCGGCGCGACTTCGGCGCAGCGGCCTGTTCAACACCGTCCACGCGCTCGCGCGCGCCGTGGACGCGCGCGACGGGTACACCCACATGCACTCCCAGCGGGTCGGCTTCTACGCCGCCACGCTGGCGGCGGCGCTCGGCCTGTCCGAGGACCGCGTCGAGGCCGTGCGCATGGCGGGGCTGCTGCACGACGTCGGCAAGATCGGGATTCGCGACGCGATCCTCCTCAAGCCGGGCCAGCTGACCAAGGGCGAGTTCGCGGTCATGCGCCGCCACGCCCAGCTGGGCCGCGCGATCATCGCCGGCGCGGGTATGCCGGACATCGCCGGCTGGGTGGGGCACCTGCACGAGCGGATCGACGGAGGCGGCTACCCCGACGGCCTGAAGGGCGACGAGATCGCGCTGGAGAGCCGCATCCTGCACGTGGCCGACGCGCTCGAGGCGATGACCTGCCCGCGCCTCTACCGCGAGCCGATGGACCCCAACGACGCCCTGGCCGAGCTTGCCCGCCACGCGGGAACCCAGTTCGACGCCGTCGCCGTCAGGACGATGGCCCGCCTGGTTCGGGACGGCGCCGTCGAGGTTGGCGAGCAGCCCCGCCTGGGCGTGCCGCTGGCCGAGGGCCCGGCCGCGGTGGCCGACGACCCGCCGGCTCCGCTCTCCGCCTAGGCGGATCGATCGAGCGAGCCGCACCCGTGGCTAAGCTCGCGCGGTGTTCTCGCCGCCCGTCAACCGCCTGATCACCGAGCTGGCGCGCCTGCCCGGCATCGGCCAGCGCACGGCGCAGCGGCTGGCCTTCCACATCCTGCGCACCGCCCCCGACGAGGCCCTGCCGCTGGCCGACGCCATCCGCGAGGTCAAGGAGAAGGTCGGTCAGTGCGAGGTTTGCTTCAACCTGGCTGTGGGCCCACGCTGCCGGATCTGCGAGGACGAGCGCCGGGTCACCGACGTGATCTGCGTGGTGGAGGAGCCCAGCGACGTGATCCCGATCGAGCGCACCCACGAGTTCAGCGGTCGCTATCACGTGCTGGGCGGGGCGCTGTCCCCGATCGACGGCGTGGATCCCGAGGACCTCCACATAGCCGAGCTGCTGCGCCGGGTCGAGGCGGGCGGTACCCGCGAGGTCGTGGTGGCCACCAACTCGACCACCACCGGCGAGGCCACCGCCCTCTACATCGCCGACGCGATGCGCGAGCGCGCGCCCGACGTCGTGGTCACCCGGCTGGCCAGCGGGCTGCCGGTGGGCGCGGACCTCGAGTACGCCGACGAGATCACGCTGGGCAAGGCCTTCCAGGGCCGCCGCGCGCTCTGACCGACCAGCAGCGACCAAACGTCCATTCCACCACCTCATGGGGTGGTCAAATGGACGTTTGCTGGGATGGGCGCCGCCGCTAGGGAACGCCCGGCGGCTTGGGCTTGGCGAGGTTCCTGAGACCCAGCTCCCGCTTGGCGGTGATCACGCGCGTTACCGCGGAGTCCACGCGCACCATCGGGACCCGCTTGGCCCTGACCGCGGCCAGCAGGGCCCGGTAGGCAGCCAGCCAGTCCGACTGCGGCCCGGAGATGTAGACCAGGTCCGCGCCGGCGGAGACCGCCTGCACGGCCGCCTGCGGCACCGTGTGGCCGGCCGTGATCGCGCCCGCTTCGAGGTCGTCCGCAATCGCCAGTCCGCGGAAGCCCAGCCCGCCCCGCAGCAGGTTGGTTGAGATCGCGCGCGAGAGCGAGGCGGGGACCACGAACGAGTCGGGCGCGTAGGACGCGTGCCCGATCACGATCGCCGGCGCGCCGGCGTGGATGGCCGCCTGGAACGGCCTGAGGTCGCGATGCCGGAGCGCGGCCATGTCCAGCCCGACCTCCGTGGGGCCATCGTCGGGCGACTGGGAGGCGGCGCCGATCCCAGGGAAGTGCTCGGGCGCCGTGAGCATGCGTGCGCTCCGGTACGCGGACACGACCGCCTTCGTGTAGACGCTGACGTCCTGGGCGTCGTCGGAGAACGCGCGCGGGCCGAGTATGTCGCTGCCTCCGGCACCGACGTCTGCGTCCGGCCCCAGCACCCCGTTCAGCCCGAGGCGCTTGAGGGTCCGCGCCGCCGCGCGAGCCTCGGTGCCGCCGTCGACCGGGCTGGCCAGCCGTCCTGCCGCGGTGGCGGGCGGCAGATCCGGGAACGCCGAGAACTCGCCGCCCTCCTGCGGCGCCAGCACGAACGGGGGCTGGTGCAGGCGACCGGCGGCGGCGTTGGCCACCGCGGCTGTGAGCTGTCCGAGCTGCGTGGCCGACACGTAGTTGCGCTTCTGGATGACCACGCCGCCCAGGTCCATCCGGCGCAGCGTCGCGA
>JAXDIC010000203.1:0-18472 GCA_034664185.1 Thermoleophilaceae bacterium | reverse complement strand
GCCCCCATCGCGGCGGCCTGCGCTGGGGACAGACGGGCTCGGCGGGTCAGGCGGCTTCGGTGGCGGGTCCGCCGCCGGTGCGATCGCGGCGCCAGCGGACGATCAGGTAGACGATCCCGACGACGATCAGGGCGCCCACCGCGTAGTCCACGTACTCGAGGGAGTGGCGCCAGTGCGTCCAGCGCTTGCCGGCCTGTTGCCCGAGCACCGCCAGCAGCGTGACCCACGGGATGCAGCCCGCCAGGGTCAGCGCGCTGAAGCGCCAGAAGGGCATCCGCGCTACGCCGGCGGGCAGCGAGATGAACGTGCGCACGATCGGGAGCATGCGCGTGAAGAACACGGTGGCGTCGCCGTGGCGCTGGAACCAGCGGTCGGCGGTGGCCAGGTGCTTCTGCTTGATGTGCAGCTTGGAGCCGTGCTTCTCGAGCAGGTCCACGCGCCCGTAGTACCCCACCGCGTACGCGACCCAGGAGCCGACCAGGTTGGCGACCGAGCCGACGGCGATCAGCTCCACGAGCGTGTAGCTGTGGTGCCGGCTGATGTAGAAGCCGGCGAACATCATCGTCGCCTCGCTGGGGATCGGGATGCAGGCGCTCTCGAGCAGCATGAGCACGAAGACGCCGAACAGCCCGAGGTCCCCGATGACGTTGGTGGCGAAGTCGACCAGCGGGGCTGTGAGAGACGCGAGAACGAGCATCGGAGGCGGCTAGGGTAGCGGGGGAATTTCTGCCCATCGTCCCTTCCGGGCCCCTAGACTGAGCACCCTGAGGGAACCCCCTCTCCTATGAGAGCCCGCATCGACTCGTCCGTGGCGTTGCGCCGCGCCGTCCAGGCGTCGATCGACGCGTGCATGCTCGCGCTCGCGTACACGATGGCGTACGTCCTGCGGTTCGACACGATCCCGCACCGCTACGAGGACCTGCTGATCGAGTCGATCGCGTTCGTGGTGCTCGGAAAGCTCGCGATCTTCGCGCTGTTCGGGCTCTACCACAAGCTCTGGCGGTTCGTGGACCAGCAGGACTTCGAGTCGATCGTCAAGGCAGCGGTCACGGCGACCGTCGCCCTGGTGGCCGTCTTCTTCGCGATCCCCAAGAGCGTCGCCCTCGACCCGCCCCGCGGCGTCATCGCCCTCGACCTTCTGCTCACGCTGGGACTGGTGGGCGGCATCCGCTTCCTCGTGCGCGCGGTGCTCGAGCGCCCGTTCCGCGGCGGCCTGGGTCGGCGCGGCACGCGCGAGGTCCTGATCGTCGGCGCCGGCAACGGCGGCCAGCTGGTGGCGGCGGAGCTGCGCCGCAACCCCGAGCTGGGCACACCGATCGGCTTCGTGGACGACGACCCGCGCAAGCAGGGGATGCGGGTGGGCGGCCTCAAGATCGAGGGCAGCACCGACGCCCTGCCGCGCGTGCTGGACGGCGCCGAGCCCGACGAGGTGATCATCGCCATCCCGTCGGCCCCGGGCGTCGTGCGCCAGAAGGTCGTCACCGCGTGCCGCGAGCGGGACATCCCGGTGCGCACCCTGCCGACTGTCTTCGAGCTCCTCTCGGGCGGCGTCGACCTCATGCGCCAGATCCGCGAGGTGCAGGTCGAGGACGTGCTCGGCCGTCAGCCCGTGCGCGTGGAGATCGACCGCGTGGGGGCCTATCTGAGCGACGAGGTCGTGCTCGTGACGGGCGCCGGCGGCTCGATCGGGTCGGAGCTGTGCCGGCAGATCTCCCGCGTCGGGCCCAAGCGGATCGTGCTGGTGGACAACGCCGAGAACAGCCTGTTCGAGATCCGCCGCGAGCTGGAGCAGGACCGCCACTTCACGCGCACGCTGGCCGTGCTGGCCGACTGCAAGGACGCCGTGCGCATGGGCGAGGTCTTCCACGAGCACAGGCCCGGCGTCGTCTTCCACGCCGCGGCCTACAAGCACGTGCCGCTCATGGAGGAGAACCCGGTCGAGGCGGTGCGCAACAACGCGGTGGCAACTCGCATCCTGGCGGCGGCCGCCGGCACGGCCGGCACCAAGCGGTTCGTGCTGGTCTCGACCGACAAGGCGGTCAGCCCGGCCACCGTGATGGGCGCCTCCAAGGCGTTGGCCGAGTGGGCGCTGGAGGCGGCGCAGAACCGCTTCCGGCAGACCGTGTTCGCCACCGTCCGGTTCGGCAACGTGCTGGGCTCCTCCGGGTCGGTGGTGCCGATCTTCCGGCGCCAGATCGCCGCCGGCGGGCCGGTCACCGTCACCGATCCGGCCATGACGCGCTACTTCATGACGATCCCCGAGGCGGTGCAGCTCATCATCCGTTCGGGCGCCCTCTCGAAGGGCGGCGAGATGTACGTGCTGGAGATGGGCGACCCGGTGAAGATCGTCGACCTCGCTCGCAACATGATCCGGCTGTCGGGTCGCGAGCCCGACACCGAGGTGCCGATCGAGATCGTCGGACGGCGGCCGGGGGAGAAGATCCACGAGGAGCTGTTCAATCCGGACGAGCGCCCCCAGCCCACGCCTGCCGAGAAGATCATCGCCGCGGTACGCCCGTCGCTCGACCCGGAATGGGTGGAGGGGGCGTTCGCGCGGGTCGAGGAACTGGTCTACGCGGGGGACGCGCACGGCCTGGTCGCGACGGTCACTGCGCTCGCGGAGGAGCGAGCCGCGTCGGTCGCCCTGGCTGGAGGCGACGGAACTGCCCCCGGCTGGCCCGCGTAGCTGCCGGCCACGTAGCTAATCTGGCCCGAGTGCACGTGATCCACGAGGCCGGCTCGAGCGCGGTCATTGCGCTCGGCGTCGGGCCGCTTATCGAGAAGATCGGTTCGTACGCGGGCTTCGCCGCGGTCATCGGGCTTGGGGTCCTGGCGGCCCTCTACTTCTCGCAGGCGCGTGACGTCAAGCGGCTGCGCGACTGGGCGGGCCGGGCGCCCGAGCGCTCGGCGGAGGTGGAGGCCGGCGGGCGCACGCCGGAGGCGGCGGCGGTGCGCACGGGGCAGCCGTCCACCGTGCAGCGGGTGGCACCCGCTCAGCGTGCCGCACCCGCGCAGCCCGCGGCAGCCCAGCCCGCCGCTCAACCAGCCAAGCCCGCCGACGCCAAGCCGCAGCCCCACGCCCTCCCGGCCGTGGCCGCCGCCGCGGGCACGGCCGCCACACCGGCCGGTGCCGCCGCCAGCGCCGCGGGAGCGGCCCCCGCCACGGCAACCGCCGCCCCTCCGCTCGCCGCTCCGGGGTCGCCTGCCACCGGCGCGCCCACGCCCGCCAAGACGGCTCCGGCCACGGCCGCCGCGGGCGCCCCCGCCGCGTCACCGCGCCCGCCACCCGCAGCCCGGCCGGGCGGCAGCGCCTCCCCTGGCACCGGCGGGGCCAAGGTGCTGCCCGCGCGGCCCGTGCAGCCCTCCCGCCCGCCCACCATCCAGCGGTCCGCGTCGGGCAACACCGCCATCATCCCGCCCGCCACCGCCAGGCGCGAGCGGCGCTGGCCGGCGCCGCGCTACCTGGCGCTCATCGTGGCCGGCGTCATCATCCTCGGGCTGGGCGGCACGGTGGGCGTCCTCGCCCTCACCGGCAGCGACAAGAAGAGCGCGTCGCCGGGCACCGCGCCCGGCGGCTCGGTCGCGCTCCCCTCGAAGCAGGGCGGCTCGGGCAAGTCGTCGCACAAGAAGAAGGCGTTCGCGCCGGCGATCGACCCGAAGACCGTCACCGTCACCGTGGTCAACGGCACGAGCGTCACCGGCCTGGCCAGGCAGATGGGCACCAAGGTCACCGGGGCGGGATTCGTGCTCGGCAACCTCGCCACGGCCAGCCAGCAGCAGCGCGCCGAGTCGGTGGTGCTCTACAAGCCCGGCGACAACCGCCAGGCACGAACGGTGGCCAGCAAGGTGGGCATCGCGCAGATAGCGCCGATCGACGCCCAGAACTCCGGCCTGGCGGGTACGGCCCAGGTCGTGGTCGTCGTCGGGTCAGACAAGGCCAGCGGGCACTAGACCGCGGACGGTAGGGTGCCCGGCATGGCCGGCTTCCTCGACCTGCCGAACCGTCCCCCGAAGCCTCGCGAGGAGGGCCTCACGCACGTGATCGACACCGGCCTGTCGACCGCGGAGGCGGAGGGGCTGATGGCCAGCGCGGGCGAGTACGTCGACCTGGTGCGTCTGGGCTGGGGGACCGCCTACGTGACTCACGACCTGCGCGAGAAGATCGACTGCTACCGCGCTGCCGGCGTGCCCGTGATGCTGGGCGGGACCGTTACCGAGCTGGCGTGGCTCCAGGGGCGCGTGGCAGAGCTGCGCGGCTGGCTGGAGGAGCTCGGTCTCGAGCACGTCGAGGTGTCGAGCGGCACCGTGCGGATGCCGGACGAGGAGAAGATCGAGCTGATCAAGGCGTTCGCCGACGGCTTCACCGTCTTCGCGGAGGTGGGGGAGAAGGATCCGAACGCACTGGTGGCGCCGTACCGGTGGGTGGAGATGATCAAGGGTGCGCTGGAGGCTGGCGCGCGCTGGGTGGTCTGCGAGGGGCGCGCGACCGGCGACACCGGCCTGTACCGCCCCGACGCCGAGCCGCGCACCGGCCTGATCGACGAGATCGTGCACGAGGTGGGCGCCAGCCGGTTGATCTTCGAGGCGCCCCAGAAGCACCAGCAGGTCTGGTTCATCAAGCAATTAGGTCCACAGGTCAACCTCGGCAACGTGCTGCCGCGAGACGTCATCTCCCTGGAGACCCTTCGCCTCGGACTGCGGGCGGACACCCTCGACCTGTTCCACGGGCGAGGTTGATCCTGCTCGCCCGCCACGGCGAGACCGACGACAACGTCCCGCCACAGCGAATCCAGGGCTGGCGCGACGTTCCGCTGAACACCCGCGGGCGCGAGCAGGCGCGCGCGTTGGCGAGCGCCGCCGCCGCCGAGGCCCCGGCGGCGCTGTGGTGCAGCCAGCTGGGGCGCGCTCGCGAGACGGCTGAGATCGTGGGAGCCGAGCTGGGCCTCGAGCCGCGCGTGGACGAGCGCCTGGCGGAGTCCAACCGCGGCTCGTGGGAGGGTCGCCTGATCGACGACATCCGGCGCGACGAGCCCGAGCTGTGGGCGGCTTGGCGCGGCGCCGCGGGGTCGTTCCGGTTCCCGGGCGGCGAGTCGCTGGCCGAGCACTGCGCACGTGTGGGAGCCGTGCTCGACCTGGTCGCGGCGGGTGCGCTGCCGGCGCTGGTGATCTGCCACGGCGGGACCGTTCGCTGCGCGTTCGCGCGGGCCGACTCGCGCGGCCTCGACGCGTACCACGAGCTCGAGGTCCCAAACGCCGAGCTCATGCGCCTGCCGTGAACCGATCCGCGCAGGTGGTGTTCGCGCTGCTCGTGGTGGCCACCGTCGGGGCGTTCTTCGTCACCCAGCGGCTGAAGACCGGGCAGCCGGTGGTCAAGCGCCTGGCCCTCCAGCGCTACTTCTCGCCCAACGGCGACAAGCGGAAGGATCGCGCGTCGATCGCCTTCAACCTTCCCAAGGGGGACCGCGTGACGGTGGACGTGGTTACCGCTGGCGGCGAGCGCGTGCGGCGCCTGGCCGACGACCGCGAGCTGTCGCGCGGCCATCACAGGCTGTCGTGGAACGGCCGCGCCGACGACGGCACGGTGCCGCCCGACGGCACCTACTACGTGCGGATCACGCTGCGCCGCCAGGGGCGCGCGGCCACGGGCGCGCGCGGCATCCAGCTGATCACCAGGCCGCCGCACCCCCGGATCGTCAGCGTCTCGCCCGCGCACATCTCCACGCACGCGCCGAGGCCCGTCACGGTCCGCTTCGTGGGGCCGTCGGTGGTGCGGCCGGTGTTCGGCATCTGGCGGACCGGCGCTCGGCCGGCGGTGCGGGTGGCCACGGTCACCGGGCTGCGCGGGCAGCACACGGTCACGTGGGACGGGCGGATCGGCAGCCGCCCGGCACCATCCGGGAACTACGCGGTGTCCGTCACCGTCCAGAACCGCGCGCTGGTCGAGGGCAGCTTTCCACGACGCCTGCCGCCAACGCTGTCACAGGCGCGCCCGGGCACGGGCTTCTCGATCTCGGGCACCACGGCCTCGGGCCCGCTCGAGCCGGTGCTGGCGGGCGCCACGGTGCGGCTGTCGGTGCAGAACGGGACGCAGCGCTTCCGCTGGAGCGTCAGGCGGGTTGGAGCACGGCGCACGGTCCGGCGGGGCCGCGGCGCCGGCGCGGCGCTGGCGTTCCGGATGCCGCCGCGCGCGCTCACCGGCGAGTACCTGGTGGAGGTCGCGGCGGGCGGGCACCCGGTGCAGGTCCCGTTGACGGTGCGCGGGCGCCGCGCCGGGCGCGTGCTTGTGGTCGTACCCACCATGGCGTGGCAGGGCGGCAACCAGGTCGATGACGACGCCGACGGCTTCGTCGACACGCTGTATGACGCGCGCAATGTGCCGCTGTCGCGCCCGTTCGCGGACGGCCGCCCGCCCAGCGGGTTCGGCGCGCAGGTCGCGCCGCTGCTGCGCTTCCTGGACGGGGCGGGCCTGCGCTACGACCTGACCACCGACCTCGCGCTGGCACGCGGCCACGTGCCGCCGCTGACCGGTCGCACGGGCATCGCCCTGGCCGGCGACGAGCCGTGGCTGACACCCGGGCTGGCCGTCGAGCTGCGGGCTTACGTGTCGGCGGGCGGGCGGGTGGCCAGCTTTGGCTGGGACTCGCTGCGCCGACACGTGGGCGTCACCGCCACGAGCCTGCTCGCGCCGACGCCGGCCGCGCGCGTCAACGCCCTGGGTGAGGCCACCGCGCCGCACCAGGGGCCGCCCGCCACGATCGCCGCCAGCGTGGACGGGCTGGGGCTGTTCGCCGGCACCGGCGGCCTGGTGGGCCCGTTCACGCGCTTCGACGAATCGCACGGGCTGCCGCGCGGCACCACCGCGCTGACGTCGGCCGGCCGCGACGCGCAGCACCCCGCGCTGGTCGGGTACCGCATCGGGCGCGGCCTGGTGATACGGCTTGGCACGCCGCAGTGGAACGGGTCGCTCGGCACTCTCTCCACCGCCGCCGAGGTAACGAAGAGGACATGGGCGCTCCTCTCGCGGTAGCCGTCGCGATCAAGGGCCTGGGCATCGTTGCCGCCGCGCTGGCGGCCGCGGGTGCGTTCACGCTCCCGGCGCCCAGATGGCGCGCGGCGTCGGCGCTGGTGGCGGTCACGCTCACGCCCGTGCTCGTGGTCAGCGAGCTGTGGAACACGGATCAGATCCGCCACCTGCGCGACCGTCCCAGCCAGGCCGCCGTGGCCGCGCTCTTGGGCCTGGCACTGGTGGCGGGGTTGGCGACGCTGTTCCGGCGCCGCCCGGAGGCGTTCCCCCTGCTCGTGGTGCTCACCCTGCCGGTGCGCATCCCGCTGGCCACCGGTGTCACCTCGGCCAACCTGCTGGTGCCCCTCTACGTGGTGGTGGCCGGCGGCGTGGCGGCCTACGCGCTCGAGCGGCTGTGGCGACCCGGCCGGGCGCTGGCCTGGCGCGAGCGCAAGCCGGGCGCGGTCGAGCTGGCGCTGCTCGCGTTCGTCGTCCTCTACGCGCTGCAGTCCCTCTACTCGAGCGACTTCGAGCAGGCGGTCAAGAACGCCGCCTTCTTCTACGTCCCGTTCGCGCTGCTGCTCAAGCTCCTGACCACCGTGCGCTGGTCGCGGCAGCTCGTGGTGCGCTGCTTCGGCCTGGCCGCCGCGCTGGCGCTCGTGTTCGTGCTGATCGGCTTCTGGGAGTACGCCACCCGCCAGCTCCTTTGGAACCGCAAGGTGATCGAGTCCAACCAGTTCGAGTCGTACTTCCGGGTCAACTCGCTGTTCTTCGACCCGAACATCTACGGCCGCTTCCTGGCGATCGTGATGATCGGGCTGGCGTCCACGCTCCTGTGGGCACGCCGCCGGCGTGAGGTGCTGATCGCGGGGGTCGCCCTGGCGGTCCTCTGGGGCGGACTGATCCTGACCTTCTCGCAGTCGAGCTTCGCCGCGCTCCTCGTCGGGCTGATGGCGCTCGCGGCGGTGCGATGGGACGTCTGGCGCTTCCGCTGGCCGATCGCCGCCGCCGGGCTGGCCGCGCTGGCGCTGGCGGTGGCGTTCAACGGCGTGCTGCACATCGGCTCGCACCGCTCGGTCAACCGCTCCTCGAGCGGCCGTCTGAAGCTGGTCAAGGGTGGTCTGTCGATGTTCGCCGACAGGCCGCTGTGGGGCTTCGGCGCGGGTGCGTTCGCCGAGCGCTTCCGCGCGCGCGAGAAGGTGGGATCGCCGCAGGCCGCCACCGCCTCGCACACGATCCCGATCACGGTGGCCGCGGAGCAGGGGCTGATCGGCCTGGCGGCGTACCTCGCGGTCGTGGCGGCCGCGTTCCGGCTCCTGTTCTCCGGTCTGGGCCCGCTGCGCGGGCGCTCGCCGCCGCGCCGGCTGGTCTCGCGGGCCTTCGTGGCGGCGGCGTTCGCGGGACTGGTGTTCCACACGCTCCTGTACGCGGCGTTCCTCGAGGACCCGATCGCGTGGACGCTCCTGGGCGTCGGGATCGTGCTGGCGCGCGGGCTGGATCCCCCGCAGGCCGTTAAGTAGCTGTTACTAGACTCGCCGGCCAGCATGGAGGGCCAGACACTCGCGCAGCCAGCCGCGCCCGAGCCGGGCGTGGACCCCACCGACACGCCTCGCCGGCGCGTGCCGCTGCTGATCGCCGCGGGGGTCTACGTGGTGGCCACCGGGGTGGCCGTGGCGCTCGGCGGCGAGCTCCTGATCTCGCGCGACGTGGTCTTCGTCTGGTTGATGGGCGGCCTGTTGATCCTGTCGCTGAACAACCCCAGGCGCTGGGTGCGCGGGCTGGTGGTGGACTGGCTGCCGTTCATCCTGTTCCTGTTCGCGTACGACTACGCGCGCAGCCTGGCGGACACCACCGGCTTCACCGCGCACTTGAACCCGCAGATCGACGCCGACCGGCTGCTGTTCGGAACCCCGCTGCCCAACGTGTGGCTGCAGGACCACCTCTACCACCCGCCCGCGGCGTCGGTGCTGGACTACGCCACGTGGGTCACCTACATCACGCACTTCTTCGGGACGCTCACCCTGGCGGTGATCCTGTGGCGCTTCGCGTACCCGCTGTTCCGCAAGTGGCGCACGCTGGTCATGTGGCTGTCGGCCGCGGGCTTCGCCACCTACGTGCTGTACCCCGCCGTGCCCCCGTGGCTGGCGTCGGAGGAGCACAAGATCGGCTTCGTCCACAAGATCAAGGACGAGATGTTCGCCCACACGGGCACCAAGTCGATCACGTCGGCCATCGAGCAGAGCTGGGTGGACCAGGTGGCCGCCATGCCGTCGCTGCACGCGGCCTTCCCGATGATGATGACGCTGCTCTTCTGGCACAAGGGCTGGAGGTGGCGGATCCCCTTCGGGCTCTACGCGCTGGCGATGGGGTTCTCGCTGGTGTACCTGGGCGAGCACTGGGTGATCGACATCCTGGTGGGCTACGGCTATGCCATCGCCGTCTACCTCGCCGTCAGCCGCTACTGGCGGCGCAAGGAGGCTCGAGCGGCGGAGCGGGCCGCGCCCGCCACGCCCATCCCGCCGGCCGCCGGCCAGCCGGAGCCGGCCGTCAGTTACAGCGCCGGCCCTGGCTCAGCACCCGACCGAGGCTGAACTGGGTCCTGACCACCGCCCGCCCCGGGCGGCGCAGGGTCACGCGCGTCCAGTTGCGCGGTGCCACCTGCACGCATCCCGAGCCACTGTCAAGCGCCCAGTAGGGCGAGTAGTGCAGGCGCATGGTGAAGCGCCCGGCCCGCGCGGCGTCGATCGTGAAGGAGTCCGCCGAGGTGGCCACAAGCCGGCCCGGGCCCGATAGGAGCGGCGCGGCCCCCTTCACCGCGTACAGCTTCCAATGCCTGTTCTGCCACACCAGCCGCAGGTACGGCAGCGGCTCCCGCACCAGCAGGTCCGCCTCCGAGCGGGCGGCGAAGTCGGTGGGGGCGTCGGACAGGGCCACGTACTGGACAGCGTTGCGCGCCAGCCAGCTTCGGTAGCGCGCGGGCGTGATCACGGTGCCGTAGTACAGGGCGTCGTACTTCTGGTCCAGCTGGCGCTCCCAGCCGCGGGCCAGCTCGAATCGCTCACCCACGTACACGCCCTCCCAGTGGTTGCGCGTGGGCGGGATCTCCAGCCGCACCGGCTCATGCACGTTGCGCGCCAGCCAGTCGTTCAGCGGCCGGTAGTACGACGCCTCGGTGATCGCGCCGCCCGCGTCGGGCAGGTCGCGGATGACTGAGTGGAGTGGCCACCAGAGCAGGTAGGGCAGCGCGAACAGCAGCAGCAGGCGGCGCCGGTCCCAGAGGTAGAGCGCCATCAGCGGGGCGCCGACGATCGTGCCCAGGCGGTTGACGTTGCCGCCGAGCTGAGAGGGCACGGCCTGCGCGTAGATGCCCAGCAGCAGGTACAGGATCAGCGCCGCCCACAGGAGCCGCTGCTGGATCGGCACCGCCACCGCGAAGAGCGCCACGCAGATCAAGAGCTGGCTGAAGCTGACCCAGCCGTAGGGGAAGGTGCCGCCCTCCTTGAACGCGTACTGGAGCACCAGCGACGGCACCACCGCGCAGCCGGCCAGGACGATCGCCCACGGCCGGCGCGAGACCAGGAGCCACGCTCCGGCGACCATCGCCAGGAAGAGCCCGGCCAGGGGGCTGCCCAGCGCCGCGCCCACCGCCGCCACGCACGCCAGCGCGCGGCGGTCGCGGCTGGCGAAGTAGATGGCCAGCACGCCGAAGAAGAACCCCACCGCGAACGCCATCCGCCCGATCAGCAGGCTGGACCCCAGCGTCAGCGCGAACAGCACCGCCGACACGCGCCCGGCGGTGCCGTAGCGCGGCACGACGATGCGCTCGAACGCGATGACCGTGCCCACAGTGCACAGCGCGCCCACCAGGCGGGTGCCCAGGAGCGCGCCCAGCGGGGGCGACAGCAGGCTGTAGGCGACCAGGTGGTGGCCGTCGTACCACTGCGCGTTGTAGATCAGCAGCGTGTGCTGGTCGAACAGGTCGCTGCGGAAGACGGCCGCCGCCAGGTCCGAGGTGGCGGGCGCGAGGAGCCAGCAGTAGAGCCCGAAGGCCGCCGCCACGATCCAGCTCTCGATCCCTGCCCCGTCCGGAGCGGCGCCGCGCAGCGAGCGCAGGCGCGCCGGGGCACGTATTGCTTCGGTGGCCATGCGGCGCAAGCAATATCAAGCTTGGCGCTCGACGGGACGATCCCCAGGAAGAGGCCGCGCCGCCGCGGCTAGTCTGGAGACGCCCGTGCCCCTGCCCAAACTGAAGCTGATCGCAGCCGCAATCGCGGTCGCCACCGTGCTCGTCCCGACCGTCCCGGCGGGCGCCCGGCGCGTGAACGCCGCCGCGCTGACGCTGCCGTCCAGCGCGGAGCTCAAGTCCGAGCGAGCCCAGTTCATGTCACTGGCCCGTCGCGGCGTGAGCGACGCTCGGAAGCTCTGGTGGAACGGCCCCAAGCACTGGTACAACGACCGCCGCAACGACCACGATCGCTACCCGCTGGCCACGATCTGGAGCATCGTGCCGCAGTTCGAGGCGATCAATGCGATCGCCATCGCGCAGCCCACCAAGTCACACCGCAAGGCCGTCACGACCTTCGCCCGGAAGGCCGAGACCTACTTCGACCGCTCGCTGGCGCCCAGTGGCGGCTACGCCCCCTATCCCAGCCCCCGCGGCGGCCAGGAGCGTGTCTGGTTCGACGACAACGGCTGGTGGGGCATCGCCTTCGTCGACGCCTACCGCGCCACCCACTCCAGCCGCTACCTGAAGGACGCCGCCAAGGCGCTGGAGTTCTCGATGCGGCGCGGCTGGGCCAAGGACGGCGGCCTGTGGTGGGACACCTCGCACACCCACAAGGCGGGCGAGGCCCTGGCCAGCAACTCGGCCCTGGCCGCCATGCTCTACGAGGCCACCCACAAGTCGACGTTCCTGACGCAGGCGCGGCGCCTGATCTCCTGGGGCGACGCTCACCTGTGGAACTCCGCGGCCCGGCTGTACGCGCGAAGCGACAGCGACTCCACCCCGATGCCGTACGTTGAGGGGCCGATGATCGGTGCGCACGAGACGATCTGCCGGGCCGCCAACGACGCCACCGCGTGCGCACGGGCCGAGACGCTGGCCGAGACGGCGCTCAACCGGTTCGGCGAGGACGTGAACCACGGTCCGCAATACGACACGATCTACCTGCGCTGGATGCTCGACCTGAGCGCGCACGACCAGGACTCGCGCTGGTACGCGCTCGCCTACCGCAACGCCCACCGCGCGCTGGACAACGCGCGCGACTCGCACGGGATCTTCACGCGGGCGTGGGACGGCGGGTCGATCACCCAGCACCAGTCGCGCCCGGGGATGGTTCAGACCCACGCGGCCTCCGTCGCCCTCCTGGCGTGGCTGGCGGCCGCGCCGCTGCCGCCCGGGTGAGCTGGCTCCGGAGCCGAACGCGAGGCGAGCTGCTGCTGGCGGGGGCGATCCTGCTGGTGTTCGCGGCCGCTGCCATCAACGTGCCCACCACCCTGCGCGAGGGCCACTGGCGCAAGCGCGATCGGGTTGCGTACCTGACGTGGACGCAGGCGAACGGCGGAAAGCGCGCGTACGGCGTTCCCGTACCCGAGGCCCACTCCAAGTTCGACGTGGTGTGCGCGCCGCACTTCCCGGGCGGACGCCGGCACGGGGCCGACTACCGCGTCTTCCTCCTGGTGGACTCGCACGGCTCGGGCACCCCGCGCGTGGTGCGCGCGGTGCGCGGCCCCCTGAAGGTCAAGGCCACGGACACCGGGCCCAAGTGCGGAGCCCCGCCGGCCCCCTAGCGCCGGGTCAGCCCTCGCCCAGGGTGAGGATCGGCCAGCGCATGGCCACGAAGTAGGCCGCCAGCGCCAGCGAGGCGATCCGCAGCCGGCGGTCGTTGGAGATCGCGGCGAACGGCAGCGGCCAGAGCACGTACCAGCCGAGCAGCCACGAGCTGGAGACGACGAAGGCGATCAACGCCCAGCCGGACGCCGCGATCCAGTCGTAGCCGCGCCGCCACACGAGCCAGAGGAGCCACGCCATGGCGACGATCAGCAGCAGTCGGGAGACGAAGCGGACGTCGGAGGTCACCCCCGGCAGCCCCACGGCGCGTGCGATCTGACTGGGGATCGCGTCGTCGGAGACCAGCTGCTGCTGCGTGCGCAGGACGCGGAAGACGCCCAGGGCCTGGCTCTGGAATGCGGCGAGCCCGATCAGCAGCATCGCCACCCCGCCGCCCACGATCCCCGCGACGGTGCGGCGCCTGTCGCGCGACGCGAGCAGCATGAAAGGCAGGAGGACCCCGACGGATGCCTTGATCGCCCCGCCGGCCACCACCGCGGCGGCGCCCAGGCCCTCGCGCGAGCGCAGCGTCAGCGCGATGCCCGCCACCGCCAGGAGCAGCATCAGGATGTCGTTGTGCGCCCCGCCCACGCCCCAGACCAGCAGCACCGGGTTGAGCCCGTACAGCACGGCGGCGGGCACCGGCGAGCGGCCGAGGCGGCGAGCGCAGTCCCAGATCAGCGCCACGCAGCCCAGGCTGGCCGCGGCGGTGACGAGCTTGATCGTCCACAGGCCAACACCGGCGCTGACCTTGGCCAGCGGGTAGGTGCCCACCGTGAACAGCGGGCCGTAGGCGCTGGGGATGCTGCGCCAGCCCAGGTAGCGGTAGACGTCGTCGGCGCGGAAGGCCTTGACGACATGGCCGTATGGGTTGACGTGGTGGACCACGCCGAGCCGCGCGTACTCCAGGTAGCTGAAGATGTCCTTGGACAGGAGCGGCGGCGCCAGCGCGAACAGCACGTGCAGCAGCACGATCGCGCCGATCGCCCAGCGTGCGCGCACCGCGTCGCCGGCCACCAGCACCGCCGCGTAGCAGATGCACATCGCTATCGCCGACAGCAGGAACTGCGCGCCCGTGATCGTTCCGCCCAGCGGGGCGAACGGCCCCGCGATCCAGCCGGGCAGCCCGCGGGCGCTGGCCGGCACCTGGAACGTGCGCCCGCCCGCGCCGGCGACGGCGATCAGGGCCCCGAACAGGGTCAGGCCCGCCAGCCCCATCAGCCCGATCAGCCGCCGGACCGGCTCGGTGAGGGCGAACGGGGGCCGCGACTCCGCGGCGTGGGCGATCGTGTTCATGGCCGCTCCACAACGACGGCGGCGTGGCCCACCCCGAGGCGCGCGGCGGCCAGCTCGGAGCGGGTCAGTGCGCGCGGCCGCGCCGCCGCGTAGCGAACCAGCGTGAAGGCGCCCACGCGCCGCCGCCCCGCCGGGGCGAATCCGGCGGGCACGCCGCCGTGCGAGCGCCGCGCCGCCGAGAAGCCCAGCGCGTCGATCTCCGCCACCCGCGCGCCGCCGTGCGCCAATCGGCTGGCGTGCGGCAGGTAGTACGACAGCGGGTCGTCGCCCACCGCGGGCACGATCACGGCGCGGGGCTGCGTGGCGGGTCCGATCGCGTGCGCGGCGGCGCGCCAGTCCGCGCGCTGGAGCTTGGTGTCCACGTCGACGGCGATCGTCAGCGCCACGAACGTCGCGCACAGCGCCGCGATGGCCAGCGGCCCCACGCGCGGCACGGTGGCCGCCGCGCCCAGCGCCACGACCAGCGGCACCCAGGCCTCGATCAGGTTGCGCGGGAAGAGGTAGTCGATGCCCACGACCTTGGCCAGGAGCGGCGCGGCCAGCGCCGCCGCGGCGATCGCCGCCACCAGCCACCAGCGTCCGAGCTCGCGCGCCCGCCACACGGCCAGCGCGGCGGCCGCGGCCACCAGCAGCGCGGCCAGCACCGACAGCGCGCGCGACGGCGAGCCCGAGTAGCCCAGCACGAACTGCTGTCCCGTGTCCTTCAGGCGCGTGCCCAGCGGGATCTTCGCGATCCAGCGGTCGTGGCCCTGGTTGGCCTGGTGCACGGCCAGCGGGATCAGCGCGACGCCCACCGCGCCCACCGCCGCGCCCGCTCCCAGCACCGCCCGACGTCGCTCGGGCAGGAGCCACACGAGGAGGGCCAGCTCGGGCGCCACCACGAAGACAGCGAAGTAATGGGTCAACAGCGCCAGCGCCGACGCCGCCCCCCACCACCACAGCCAGCGTGCCTCGCGTCGGCGCAGGGCCTCGCCGAACAGCGCCAGCGACACTGCGCACAGGAGGACGAGCAGGACGTACGCGCGAGCCTCCTGCGAGTACCAGACCATGTACGAGCTGGTGGCCGTCAGCGCCGCGGCGCCCAGGCCGGTCGCGCTCGAGATCAGGGTGCGACCCGCCCACCAGACGACCGGGACGGTGGCCGTGCCCAGGAGCGCCGACAGCGACCGGATGCCAACCTCGCCGTGACCGAACAGCTTGGTCCACGCCCACGCAAGCGCGTAGTAGAGCGGCGGCGTGGCCTCGCTGCCCGGCACGTGCCCCAGCGTGGCGAACAGGCTGGGCTCCAGCACCCGCCCCACCGTCACCGCCTCGTCGTGCCAGAAGCTCTGCAGGTCGAGGGTGGAGAAGCGCAGAGCCGCGCCAAGCACCGTCAGGGCGGCCAGTGCCCACAGCTCGGGCCGGGCGACACCAGGCCGCGCGGCGGGCGCGGCCGGCGGCGCAGCCGCTCGCCGCGCCGGAGTCTCGACCCCGGTGCTCACGACCGAGTGAGGCTACCGAGGGCTACTTAAACGCCGCGCGGGGCCAGGCCAGGTTGGCGTACAGCCTGGTCATGCCAGCCTGCGTCAGCACCCTCGGGCTGCGCGAGGGATCGAACCGGAACAGGCCGGAATTCTTGTCGCGCATCGTCTTCCAGGCGCGGTCCGCCCAGGCCTGCATGTAGGCGCGGTACGCGGAGTCGTGACGCACGGCGTCCAGCAGGTGGATGCGCTCGAAGAAGATCGCCACGAAGGGCGGCGGCTCCTGAGCCAGGCGCGAGCGGGTGAAGTAGGTCATCGCGTCCAGCGCCAGCCGGCGGGCGCGCTTCAGGTAGGTCTTCTGGCCGGTCACGCGGAACAGCAGGACGTTGGAGCCGATCATCGTGCCCTGGTTGTAGGTCCAGACCGTCGGATCGATCGTGCCCGAGAAGGTGATGTGGTCCAGGTAGAAGCCGCTCGAGTCGCCCAGGCACGTGGTGACCCAGTCGTACATGCGCTTGGCCCAGTCGAAGTAGTAGCTGTCCTTGGTCAGCTCGTACAGGCGCAGTCCCAGCTCGGCGCCCGGCGCGTTGGTGACCGTGTTGCGGTCCACGTTGCCGGGGGCCTGCGAGAACACGACGCCGCCCGGGCACGGGTGGCTCTCGTCCTTGTCCCACCCGAACACCGCCAGGTCGAAGATCGTGCGCGCCCGGCGCAGCAGGAACGAGTCGTGCGTCATCCGGTAGCGGCGCAGCATCTCCAGTCCGATCCACTCGTTGTCGTCGTACAGCTTGGCGCCGCCGTTGCCCAGCGGCGGGACCACCTTGCTGTCGTACCCGGGCGGCGCGCTGCTCGGGTCGAAGTAGCTCTGAAGGCCCAGCAGGCGGTCGCGCACATGCCCGGCGTAGTGGTGCGCCTGCTTGGGCATGCCCGCCAGCGCGATGGTGGCCGACATCGCCTGCGAGAACGGCCACACGTACGAGTACGGCGAGCCGCGGTACAGCTTGCGCGCCGGCACGTACAGCTCCTTCTGCATCGCGCGGTAGGAGTCCGCGGCGCGGGTCATGTTCCGGTCCGGCTTGGCCTTCGCGTCCGCCACGCCTACCGGGAGGACCACCAGCAGCGCGGCGGCCAGCAGCGCCAGCCGCCGGGTCACGGCTTGCGCTTGGCTGGCTTGGGCGCCTTCTTCGCGGCCTTCTTCGGCACCAGGCCGTACTCCGTGCCGTAGCCCGTCAGGTAGACGCGCTTGCCGTCTGAGATCACCGGGTTGAACTTGCCCGAGTTCATCCGGAACACGCGCTTGCCGGTGCGAACGTCCAGGCCGGTGGTGCTCCTGGAGTCGAGGTCGGCGAAGTACACGACCCGCCCCACAACGGTGGGCGCGCCGGAGATCCTGCCGGGCGCGTTGTAGCTCCAGCGCACGTTGCCGGAGCGCGCGTCGAACGCGTAGAACGTGCTGTCGTAGGACCCGATGAACACGGTGGGCCTGCCGCCCGGGCCGGGCGCGACCGCGGGTGCGGCGTACACGTAGCTGCCGGTCGAATAGCGCCAGGCCAGCTGGCCGGTGTGGGCCGCGAACGAGTACACGAAGTGGTCGGTGTTGCCCAGGTACACGCGACCGTTGGCGACAGCGGGGGTCGAGTAGAACTGGCCCGACTGGGAGAACACGCGGCCGCTGGTGGCGGTGCTCCAGACCTTCGACCCGTCCTGCGCCCGGATCGCGGTGACCGTGCCGCTGTAGTCGCCGAAGTACAGGATGCCCTTGGCGAACGCCAGCCCGGCCTTCACGGCCCCGCCCGCGTGGTATGTCCAGATCTGCCCGCCGTCGCTGCCGCGCAGGGCGTAGACCGTGCCGTTCTCGGATCCGAAGTAGACGCGTCCGCCGATCACCACTGGTGAAGACTCGGAACGGCTGCCAAGGTTGCGCTTCCAGCGCCGCTTTCCGGTCTTGGCGTCGAGGGAGGTGATCCGCCCCGACAGCGTGGCGATGAACAGGCTGCCGTCGGCGTAGGCCGGCGAGCTGGCGTTGAGGGACCCCACCTTGGTGCGCCACTTGACCTTGCCCGTCTTGGCGTCGAGGGCGGCGGCGTTGCCGTCGTTGGGCACGACGTACAGGACCCCGTTGACCAGGATCGGCTGGAACTCGATCAGCGAGCTGGTCTTGAAGCGCCAGATCTGCTTGAACGGAGGCCCGATGTTGGCGTCCAGATAGCGATTGCGGTCGGCGGTGTAGCCGTAGAACGGCCACTTGAAGGTCTCGGGCTTGGGCTGGGGCTTCTTGGCGGGCGCCGGGGTGGTGAACTCGACGTTGGGGTGCGAGACGTTGTCGGGCGCCTTGATGAAGGCGAAGTAGGCCCCCAGCGCCGCGCCGGCGCCCACCAGCACCACGGCGAGGGCGATAAGCGGCCAGCGCCGACGCCGCCGCCGGCGGCGCGAGGGGTCGAGGAACACGCCGGGCATGCTACGAGCCAGCCTTAGCGGTTCCTGAAGGACGGTGCATGCGGTTGTAGTTCTCGGCCGCCTCCCTGATCCCCTCTCCGCGCGCCGGGCAGAGCGCCTGGCGCACGTGCATCAGGTAGCGCCGCGCGTGGTGCCCGGGCAGCGCGGCGCCGGCCACGGCGCGGACCAGGTAGGCCCAGGCGGTCAGCAGCCGGACCGCCAGGGCCGCGCCCGGCCCGTGGTGCTTGCGCATGTAGCGGTCGCGGTTGCGGTGGAACTCCACGATCCTCCGCGCGGCGGCGGTGCGGTCGGTGGACAGCTGCTCGCGGTGGATCGCCCGCGCCGCGGGCACCAGCAGCGTGTGCCAGCCCGCGTCGCCCAGGCGCTTGCAGAAGTCGGTCTCGTCCGAGTACACGAAGAACTGCGGGTCCAGGAAGCCCACGTCCT
>JAXDIC010000191.1:0-6136 GCA_034664185.1 Thermoleophilaceae bacterium | reverse complement strand
CCTCGCCGCGTTGGCGCGCGGCTACCTGGCGCTGCCGCTACCGGACGACGCGGAGCTGCGCGGCTACGGGTCGGTCCCGCGGTTCACCGACGAGCCGCGCCCGGGGGTGAGCGTGGTGGTGCCGTTCCTGGGCGACGTCGAGGAGCAGCGGGCCACCCGTGGCTGGATGCGGCGACTCCGCCTCGGACCGGGCGACGAGGCGATCCTCGTGGACAACGGGCGGGCGGCGGCAGCCTCGGGGGGCGGCGGCGGCGAATCGGATCCGGGCCCCGACACCGCCGTTACGACGATCCGCGCCACCGGCGAGCGTTCGTCGTATCACGCCCGGAACGTCGGCGCGAGGCGTGCTCAGGGCGAGTGGCTGCTGTTCCTCGACGCCGACACGCGGCCGCCCCCGAGCCTCCTCGACGACTACTTCCGCGAGCCGGTGGACCAGCGTTGCGGCGCCGTGGCGGGCGGCGTGGTGGCCGCACGCGACCAGCGCGCCCTGGTGGCCTGCTACGCCGCCTCGCGCCGCTACCTGAGTCAGGCGGCGCACTTCCGGGACGCGCACCGGCCGTACGGGATCACCGCCAACCTGCTGGTGCGGCGCGCCGCGTGGGAGGGGGTGGGCGGGTTCGTGGAGGGCATCCGCTCGGGCGGCGACGCCGACTTCTGCTGGCGGATCCAGGACGCCGGCTGGACGCTGGCCTACCGGGAGCCCGCGGCCGTCGAGCACCGGCACCGCGAGCGGCTGATGCCCCAGCTGCGCCAGATGGCGCGCTACAGCGCGGCGATCGCGTGGATGGACCGGCGCCTGCCAGGCTCGTCGCCGCGCCCGCCGGTGCTGCGTCGCCTCGGGCGGGCCGCGGGGGGGACGGGCGTGTGGCTGGCCGCGGGCCGGCCGCGCCGCTCGCTCTTCAGCGCGATCGACGGCCTTGTGGTGATCGCCGAGGGCGTCGGCTGGCTGATGAGCAACGACGCACCGTCGGACTAGGCGATCTAGAGGACCGGCGTTCGGTAGCGCACTGCTCCGCGAGCCACGGCGAAGAGCTCCACCAGGTCGTGCAGCGCGTAGTAGGGCGCGGCCATCGGGCCGCCGCCCTCGGCCCGGCCGCGATTCAGCAGGTGACGCGCGTACGGCGCCGCCAGCCACAGGGCCAGCGGGCGCGCGCGTCGGCGCAATGCGAGTCCCAGCAGGGCGCGGACGAGCAGGTAGTGCGCGCCGTTCCAGAACAGCCCGTAGGTCAGATGCTCGCCACGCCGGTCGGGGTGGCGCGCGAACATCCGAATCGACGGCGTCCAGCGGGCGGCTATCCGGAGCTTGCCCACCGGGCCCGGCCGCGCCACGGCGTGGTGGACCAGCGCGTCCGGCGCCCAGCGCGCCTCGGCGCCCGCCTCGAAGGCCCGCCAGGCCAGGTCGGTGTCCTCGCCTCCCCCGAGCGCCGGAAAGGCCTCGGCGTCGAAGCCGTCGACGCGCTCCAGCAGGTCGCGCGGGTAGAGGATGTTGCACGCCTGGTAGTAGGGACCGAGGGACTCCACCCACTGCGAGCGTGAGAACGGCCCCAGCATCCCGGCCTCGGCCGGGTTCGGCAGCGTCCGGCCCTGGACGATCGCGCCGGGCGCCTGGTCGGCCGCCGACAGCAGGGCGGTCAACCAGCCCGGGGTGGCGACGCAGTCGTCGTCCACGAAGGCGACGAGGGGAGCGCGCGCCTCGTGCCAGCCGTCGTTGCGCGCCGCCGCCGGGCCGGTGGGCGCCTCGCGCCGGATGGAGCGCAGATGGAGCCCGTCGCGACCGCGCTCGCGCTCCAACAGGTCGGTCGTGCCGTCGCGAGAGCCGTCGTCCACCACGACGACCTCGAACGTGTCGAGCCCGGCTGTCTGGGCGCGCAGCGACTCGAGCAGGAGCGCAAGCCGCGCAGACCGGTCGCGTGTCGCCGCGACCACCGAGACGCGGGGGTTGGGCTCTCCCACCGACCCTCTCAGCCGGCAACGCGCGATGTGGCGGGCGCGCGGCGTAGGTAGCCCAGCACCTCACGGATCAACTGTCGCTCGAACGCGAGCGTCGCGGCAAGGGTGACCCCGGCGAAGGCCGCGAGGAGCAGGAGCGCGGCGCCCGTGCTCTGCTCCATCCCGGCAACGAAGCGCACGAGAAGCACGAGCGCCGCGCCGGGCACGGTCGGGGCGATTGCGCGCAGCGCGTGCCGCCCGAGCCTGAAACCCGGAAACAGGCGCCGGAGGTACACCAGTCGGAGTGCAAGCGAAGCCGCCGCCACCGCAGCCATGCCAAGACCGAAGCCGCCAAGTCCGTGTGTGGCGAGCAGAGGCACCGCGACGGCCAGGAACACCACGGTCGCGGCGACCGTCACGATCGCCAGCGGCCGGGTCTCGCCCCGCGCTCGGTAGAACGCGGTCCAGTTGAATCCGATGTGGTTTACGGCGGCAATCACGCCGAACGCCTGCAGCAGCACTATCGCCGGGCGCCAACGCTCCCCGATGCCGAACCGCACCAGGTCGTCGGCGAACAACGTCAGCCCCACCCCGAACGGGATGCCCCACATCATCGCCAGGCGGTTGGACTTGACGAACGCCTCGAGCAGCAGGTCGCGGCGGTCCACCACGGCGCAGATCGCGGGGTACAGCGTGGCTGTCACCACCTGATCCACACGTTGGGCGTAGGCCGCGACGGAGCTGGCCAATGTGATGGCACCCGCCCCCGCGAGTCCGAGAATCCGTTCGCCCGCGAACACCGACCCTTGGGCCATCACCGCACCGCCGGCCACTGCCGTCAGCACGGGCCACGAGAAGCGGAAGTAGTCGCGCAGCGCAGCCCGATCGAAGCGGATCCGGAGGGGGTACGGAGACGCGATCAGCGCTGCCGCGGCCGAGGCCCAGGTACCGGCGGCCGCTCCGATCACCAGGCTCCAGTATCCGTCGCCGGCCGCGGCCAGGGCGATCGTGACGGTGAATCCGACGATTGGGTCGATGGCCTGGAGCGAGCGCTGCTTGACGAACTCCATCTCCCGGTAGAAGACCCAGATCGGCGCCGCCAGCGCCCCGGCAGGGACCATCAGAGCCACCACGATTCCGGGCGCCAGCAGCTCACTTCTGCCGTAGACGAGCGCGATCACCGGCACGGCCGCGAGCAGGATCAGGGCAAGCAGGGCGGTGAACACGAGCTCGACCGTGAACGCCTTTTGGAAGGCGAGCTGCTGGTCGCTCTCGGTCTGCTGCACGAACTTGTCGCTGACGCCCGCCTCCTTGAGCCACAGGATCGTGGTCAGGGTCAACAGGAGGATGCCCCAGACCCCGTAGTCGCTGGCGCTCAGGAAGCCGGCCACGAGGAACCCCTTGATCAGGCCGACGAGGTTCAGGCCGACCATGAAGACCGCGTTGATCAGCGTTCCGCGGGCCGCGTACCGGCGCAGGCTGCCGGTGCGCATGCGTGCGCCGGCCAGCTCCGCCACGCTGTGGTCCGGCGCCTGATCGAGCACTTCCACGCGAGACCACAGTAACGGCGCGTCGTCCCTGTCTGTGGATAATCCCGCGGCCGTGCCAACCACCGCAACACCGGAGATAGCTGTCGTGGTCGCCTCCCGCGACCGCCCGCGGCGGTTGCGCTGGCTGCTGAATGCCCTCGAGGAGCAGACGCTGACCCGCGAGCGGTTCGAGGTGGTGGTTGCCCACGACTCGCGCGGCGAGGAGACCGACGAGCTGCTCCGCACTCACCCGCTGGCGGCCGACGGCACCCTGACCGCCGTCCGCATCGCGCCCGGGACCGGAGGCGCCGGGGCCAACCGCAACGCCGGCTGGCGAGCCGCCGCCGCGCCCATCGTGGCGTTCACCGACGACGACTGCCGGCCGCCTCCGGGATGGCTCGAGAGCGCGCTGGCCGCCGCGCGGCGCCACCCGGGAGCGGTGGTGCAGGGCGCCACGCGACCCGATCCGGAGGAGTTGCACCTGGAGCGCGCGGCGCCGCACGCGCACACGCGGCGCGTGAATCCGCCCGAGCCCTGGGGTCAGGCCTGCAACATCGTCTACCCGCGCGAGCTGCTGGAGCGCCTGGGGGGCTTCGTGACCGAGCCGGCCTGGGGCGGCGAGGACACCGACCTGGCGGCGCGGGCCCGGCGCGAGGGCGCCGGCTACGTTGGCGCGCCCGAGGTGCTGACCAATCACGCCGTGGAGCCGATGACGCTGCCCGCTCACCTGCGATCGCTGTGGCGCTGGCAGGACCTGCCGGCGGTGGTCAAGCGCAACCCGGAGCTGCGCGACGACCTTCCGATGTGGATCTTCTGGAAGCGCACCCACGTCTGGCTGGGGCCCGCGCTGGCCGGAGCCGCCCTGGCGCGCCGCCGGCGCCGGGCCGAGTGGACGGCGCTGGCGCTGCCGTGGCTGATCCACACCCTGCCGCAGCAGTACGGCACCGGACCGCGCGGCCGCGTGCGCGCGCTGTCCGAGCTTCCGGCGCGCGCCGCCATCGACCTGGTCGAGGTGGCCGCCCTGGCCCGCGGCAGCGTGCGCTGGCGGACGCTCTTCCTGTGACCGCCGCGCCGCTGCGGGTGGCGCTGCTCACCCCGCGCTACTGGCCGGAGGTGCGCCGCGGGTCCGAGCGCTTCGTGCGCGAGCTGGCCGACGGGTTGATCGCTCGAGGGCACCGGCCGCGGCTGATCACGAGCCATCCCGGCTGGCCGTCGCGGACTGACGAGGACGGGCTGGAGGTGGTGCGCAACTGGCGGCCGCCGGAGCGGCGGCTGCGCCGGCGCGAGTTCGAGGACCACCTGACGCACGTCCCGGGGAGCTACCTGTCGCTGGCGCGCGGCGACGACGACGTGGCTCACGCGCTGTACCCCACCGACGCGCTGGCGGCCGCCCGCTGGTCGGAGCAGAGCGGCCGTCCGGCCGTGCTCTCCTGGATGGGGCTGCCGTCGCGCCGCTGGCTGGTCTCGCGCCGGTTGCGCGGGCGGATCGCGGCCGAGGCCGTCACCCGCTGCGCCGCGGTGACGGCGTTGAGCCGGACCGCCGCCGACGCGCTGGGGCGCGAGCTGGGAGTCGAGGCGCGCGTGATCCACCCGGGCGTGGACCTGGAGGCGTTCGCGCCGGGAGGCCCGCGGGCGGAGGAGCCGACGATCGTCTGCGCGGCGGCGCTGGACCAGCCGCAGAAGCGCGTAGGCCTGCTGGTGGAGGCGTTCCGCGCCGTCCGGCGCGAGCATCCGAGGGCGAGGCTGGTCCTGTCACGGCCGGCCGGGGGAGGGGCGCCCCCGGCGGGCATCGAGGCGGAGGAGGGGGTGGAGCTGCGCGACCTGGACGATCGCGGCGTGCTGGCCGCCGCCTACCGCGAGGCGTGGGTCTCCGCGCTGCCCTCGTGGGGCGAGGCGTTCGGCCTGGTGCTGGTCGAGGCGATGGCCTGCGGCACGCCGGCGGTGGGCAGCGACCTGGGCGCGATCCCCGAGCTCGTGGACCGCGACGAGGTGGGCCGCCTGTTCCACGGCGACGATCCGGCGGACGTGGCGCGCGCCCTGCTCGACGCGATCGAGCTGGCGCGCGATCCGGCTACGCCCGGGGCCTGCCGCGCCCGCGCGGAGGACTTCTCCACGCACGCGACCGCGGAGGCGTACGAGGGCCTCTACACGGAGCTGCTGTCCGGCGCCGCCACGCGCCGGCCCTGATCAGAGCCAGCCGCGCCGGCGGAAGTAGGCCAGCATGCCCACCAGCACCACGATCATCACGCCGATGATGACCCAGAACGCCTCCGTGGACCCCTGGCCCAGCACGTGGACGTTCATGCCCCAGATGCTGGCGATGAGGGTGAGCGGCAGCAGCACGACGCTGAACGACGTGAGCACGCGGATGGCGTCGTTCAAGCGGTGCGAGATGACCGACTCGTTGGTCTCCTCGAGGGCCTCCACGACCTCCTTGTAGTTCTCGAGCATGTCCCAGACGCGCTCGGAGGCGTCGACGATGTCGTCGAAGTACAGCTCGTGCTCCTCGGGCAGGTAGACCTGCTTGGTGCGCTCGAGGTCGCGCAGCACCGGACGCTGCGGCCGGATGATCTTGCGGAAGTTGATGATCTCCTGCTTGACGTTGGAGATGTCGCGGACGATCTCCTCGGCGCGCCCCTCGAAGATCTCCTCCTCGATGCGGTCGAGCTTGTTGCCCA
>JAXDIC010000173.1:0-3249 GCA_034664185.1 Thermoleophilaceae bacterium | reverse complement strand
GCAGGACCAGCGGCTGGCTGGAGGCCTCGATGACCCCCAGCTCGGGGATCGAGATCTGGAAGTCCGAGAGGACCTCGAGCAGCATCGCCTCGAACTCCTGGTCGGTCTTGTCGATCTCGTCGATCAGGAGCACGACGGGCTCCTTCTCGGAGATCGCCTGGAGCAGCGGGCGCGTGAGCAGGAACTCGGAGCCGAAGATGTCCTCCTGGACGGCCTCCCAGCCGGTGTCGGCGGCCTCGGCCTGGATGCGCAGGAGCTGCTTGCGGTAGTTCCACTCGTACAGGGCCTTCGCCTCGTCCAGCCCCTCGTAGCACTGCAGCCGGATCAGCTTGCGCCCCGTGGCGCGCGAGAGGGCCTTGGCCAGCTCGGTCTTGCCCACGCCGGCCGGGCCCTCGACCAGAACCGGCTTGCCGAGCTTGGCGGCCAGGAACGACACCAGGGCGGTGGACTCACCTGCCAGATAGCCGACGGCGCCAAGGCCGTCGCGCATCGCCTCGACGCTCTCGCTCGGCTCGGTCACGCGCTGAAGGATACTTTCGGGATGGCGGCACAGATCGCGGCCGTCCTGGCCCAGTTCCCCAGCGTCCCCAACCCCGGCCAGGGGTCCACCGGGCTGCAGGGGCTGCTCAACGTCTTCTACGTCCTCCTGGGGCTCGGGTTCCTGCTGGGCGTGACCGGCCACGTGATCAAGTCGCGCACGCTGGTCATCGTCGGCGTGACGATGATCTTCGCCGGAACCGGCGCGTTCCTGATCGCCGTCAGCGGCAACGGCTGACCCCGCGCCGGCGGGCGGCGCGGGGATCAGACGTGCTCCGTCCCTACTTGACGGTGATGGTCTTGAGGAGCCCCTCCTCGAAGTGCGGCTTGCCGCCGTCGCGGTCCTTCAGCGGGCAGAACAGCACCCACTGGCCGGGGCTCATCAGCGGCAGGGGGGAGGTCTGAGACTTGCCGCCGTCCAGCGCGGCGGTCGTGTAGCCGCTGTGCGGGTCGATGAACGGGGGCGGCGGGCCCTGGCTCTTCAGGCCCTTGATGATCTGGGCCTTGGAGGCGCTCCGGGTCAGCCTGAACGCACCGAGGAAATGAATGGCCTGCTTGCCCTTGCTCACGAACGTGACGGTGTTGATCCCCGGCTTGAGCGACCCGGAGACCTGCCACTGATACTTGTCCTTGGCGGGGTTGGCGGCCGTGATCGTCGCGGGCGTGGGGGGCAGCGGGCCGGTCTTGCCCCCTGGCGTGACGGTCAGCTGGCGAAACGCCGGCGGCCCCTTCTGGCCGGGGCCGTTGGCCATGTCGACCACCGCGTACCTGCCGGGGGTCAGGTCGAGCGCGACGCTGACGGTCCGTCCGGGCGGCGCGAGGCCGACCCCGCCCTCGAAGTGGAACCAGCTGGGCGTCTTGTTGCCGCCGACGGCCTTGAACGCCTCCTGGATGCTGTGGTTCCCGTCGAGGCGAGCGAACTGCGCACCATGCGGGCCCTTGCCCTTGTTTGCGACGGTCAGCTGGGTCAGGCCGGCCTTCACGACCCTGGGCGCGGCGATGGTGGCGGTCTTGCCGGACTCCGTGACGGTTAGCGCGAGGGTCGAGCCGCCGGTGGCGCCGGGGCTGGTCGAGGCGCTCTTCTTGCTGCTGCCGCAGGCGCTCAGCGCCAGCGCGGCGATCACCGCGAGCCCGGCCGCGGCTATGCCCGCGATGGGAAGTCTCTTGCTCATGTCGGTCGTCTCCTGATCGGGGTGCCCGTGCCCCCGCATGGGCTTACGGCGCCCACCCTAACCGCCCAGCGCGAGGCCGTGGGGGCTACCGAATCCGGAAACGACGCGTCAGCGGCGCCTCGCGGGCGGCGTGCGCGTCGATCGCCCGCAGGCGCACCAGGTAGCGGCCCCTGGCCAGCGAGTGCCGGATGCGGACCTTCCAGCCCGGGCCGCCCCCGCGGGCCAGCAGCCAGAACGGGCGCGAGCAGCGAGCGCGCGGGCGGAGCGTCCCCGCGACGGTCAGGAAGCGGCAGCGCTCGCGCGGCAGCACGCGGGCGATGGCGACCTGCACCACGTTCACCGGCACCGTGCCGGCGCAGTTGGTCGCAACCGAGCGGCCCGTCACCAGCACGCCGCGCCGGCTGTGGCGCAGGCGCGTGACGCGCGAGAAGGGGATGGGCGCGGGCGCCCCGCACGGCGGCGGCTGGCCCACCGAGCCCTCGCCACCCGTGCCTCCGCTGTTCCCCGAGCCGCCACCGCCACCGCCACCACCGCCGCCGCCGGAGCTGGCAGGCGGGCGCGGCCCGCTGTACACGTCGTCACCGAACGGCACGAGCCCGTTCTGCCCCGCGTAGCCCAGGTGCGAGGCGCCGAACAGGTCCTCGATGCTCCGCAGCAGCGAGTAGTGGTTGTACTCCTGCGTGCTGGTGGTGCCCGGGGAGATGAACGGAGAGATGAAGACCGCTCCCGTCTGGCCCCCGCCGGGCCCGGCCGGGACCCCGGCGACGCTCCCCGGGTTCGGGTCGGCCGGCCCCGGCTGCTCGTTGCAGCACGCGCTGGCGTCGGAGTCCGACTCGTCGTACACGATCGCCAGGAGCCCGTCCTGCTTGTACGCGGGCGAGGCCAGGATCCGGGGCACCCACTTCTTCAGGAACACGTCCTCCTGCTGGAGCTCGGAGTAGGTGTCGCTGGGTATGAAGACCTCGCCGGGGATCGGCGAGACGTCCGGGTTCTGCGTCGTGCAGTTCGTGTGCCCGTCGCTGCATTCGTTGGGCGTGATGTACGCGAGGTTGGGCGTGCTGCTGGCGTTGGCCAGGTCGCCCGTCAGCTGTTCCAGGCCCACGTCGTTCGCCCCGCACTGGCCGGACAGGATCAGCGACTGGAAGAACACGAACGGGTTGTGCTTGCGGGCGTAGTGGGTGCCGCTGGCCGGGTTGTTCTTCAGCGGCGAGCACGGCGCCGGTATCTCCTCCTGGTAGCCCTTCCACAGGAGGCCCTGGTCCGTCAGCTGGTCGCCCAGCGTGCGGAAGTTGGCGGGATAGAGGCAGCCGTCCGACTTGGCCAGGCCATACGGCGCCACGGAGTCGGGCCCCACCTGCTTGACCGGGTCGGGACAGTCGTTCTTCGAGGCCGGCGTGGGGGGCTGGCCGCTGATCATGGCCAGGTAGTTGTCCGCGCTGGAGTGGCCGATCCCGTAGTAGCGCGGCACCAGCACGCCCATGCTCGGCAGGGTCTTGGTCATGTACGGCGCGGCCACCTGTCCCGCGCCGTAGCTGTCGCC
>JAXDIC010000160.1:0-3786 GCA_034664185.1 Thermoleophilaceae bacterium | reverse complement strand
CGCTCACCTTCCAGCTCGCGCCCGTGTACGCCGGCGCGCTCTTCTTCACGGCGATCGCCATCTGGCAGATCACGGGGGACGGCGAGGCGCAGGAGTTCGAGGGCTGGGCGCTGATCGCGCTCTACGTGATCCTCGGCACGTTCGCGCTCTACGAGTAGCTCCGGGTGGACTCGACTCGGCTACCTCAGCAGCGGTTCCACTTCGACCGCGAGCGCCTGGGCGCGCTTGCCGAGAACAACCGCTCGGCGTATTTGGCGGCCCAGCCATTCCCCCATGTCGTCATGGACGACTTCGTCCCGGACGAGGTCCTGGACGAGGTGGTGGCGGAGTTCCCGGCGCCTCGGGAGGCGCAATGGCGGGCGTTCGACAATCCGCGCGAGCGCAAGCTGGCCTCGAACGACGATTCCGCCATGGGCGAGGCCACCCGGCATCTGCTGACCGAGCTCAACTCCGCGCCCTTCGTGGATTTTCTCCAGCGACTGACGGACATCGAGGGACTGGTTCCGGACCCGCACCTCGTCGGGGGAGGCCTTCACCAGATCGAGCGCGGCGGGCACCTGAATGTGCACGCGGACTTCAACCGCCACCCCGCCACGGGCCTCGAGCGGCGGCTCAACGTGCTGCTCTACTTGAACCGCGAGTGGCGGCACGAGTACGGCGGCGCGCTCGAGCTGTGGAGCCGCGACATGAGCGCGTGCGAGGCGCGGATCCTGCCGCTGTTCAACCGCTGTCTCGTGTTCAGCACCACCAGCACGTCATTCCACGGGCACCCCGAGCCCGTGGCCTGCCCGGAGGGCGAGACCCGCAAGTCGATCGCGCTCTACTACTACAGCAGGGACCGGCCGCCGGACGAGGGCCGCGAAGCGCACGACACGCTGTTCCAGGCGCGGCCCGGCGAGCAGGTGCCGGAGACGCTCGCGGGGCGGGCATCCACGCTCGGCGCGCGGTTCAAGGGAGCGGCGCGCCAGGTGCTGCCGCCGATTGTGCTCACCGCCCTGCGGCGCATGCGCGCCGGGCGAAGGTAGCTCCGGCTGGACTCGAACCAGCGACCTCACCATTATGAGTGGTGCGCTCTAACCGACTGAGCTACGGAGCCACGCAAGCCGAGTCTAGTCAGCGAGTATTCGCCCGTGCCCGCTCCGCCCGTCCTACTTGCCGTGCCCAACGTCAGCGAGGGAAAGGACCCCGTCGCGGTGGCCGCGATCGGCTCTGCCTTCGCGCCGGCCCAGCTCCTGGACGTGCACTCGGATCCCGATCACGGGCGCAGCGTGTTCACCCTCGCGGCGCGCCAGGGTGACCTCGCGGCGGCGCTGGTGAACGGTGCGCGCGAGGCCCTGGCCCGCATCGACCTGCGCCGGCACGAGGGCGCGCACCCTTACACCGGCGCGCTCGACGTCGCCCCGGTCGTGTACCTCGACGAGGCCGGCCGCGGAGCCGCGTGCGCCGAGGCGCTGACCGCCGGGGCGCTGATGGCCGACCAGCTGGGGCTGCCGGTCTTCCTCTACGGCGATCTGGCCACCTCCGAGGATCGCCGCGAGCGCGCCGCGATCCGGTCGGGCGGGCCGGCCCGGCTCGCCGAGCGGATGGCTGCCGGAGAGCTTCGCCCGGACTACGGTCCGGAGCGAGCCGACCCGGCCGCCGGTGCGGTGCTGGTCGCCGCACGCGCGCCGCTGATCGCGTTCAACATCGATTTGGCGACCGACGACGTGGATCTGGCGCGCCGCATCGCCGCGGAGCTGCGCGAAGCCGGGGGCGGTCCCCCGGGCGTGCGCGCCATCGGGCTGTACCTGCCCGCCCGAGGGCGGGCGCAGGTGTCGTTGAACGTGCACGATCACCGTGCGGCGCCGCTCGCGGCGCTGGTCGAGCGCGTGTCGGCGCTGGCGCCGCTGGCCGAGGCCGAGTTCGTCGGGCTCGTGCCCGCGGCCGCGCTGGAGGGCCTGCCGCCGGAGCTTCCCCTGCGCGGCTTCGATCCCGAGCGGCACGTGGTCGAGAACGCGTTACGCTCAGTCCGCTTCTGACCGATGTCCCAGACCAAGCGAAAGCGCAAGCACCGGGGAACCCAGGCGGGGACCGTCGAGGCGCGCGGGCGCACGAGCAAGCCGACGGGCACCCAGGCCGAGGGCCGGAAGGTCGCCCGGGACGGCCGGAAGGTCGCCCGGGAGGGACGGGTCAACCGCCTCGACCGCCCGCCGTCGTGGCGCAGCGCGCTCAACCGGGCCGTCGTCTCTGCGGGGATCTTTGGCGTGGCGGTGGTCCTGATCTTCAAGCGACCGGTGGCCTCCGCGGCCATCCTGGCGGCCGCCATGGTGCTGCTGTACCTGCCGATGAGCTACTACACCGACCGCTACCTCTACAACCGGCGCAAGCGCCGCGGGCAGGCCCGCGGCGGGCGCTAGGGTGACCGCCATGGAGGTCCGCATGTTCACGGTCGGCCCGGTGGCGGAGAACTGCTTCCTGTTCCGCCGCGACGGATCGGACCGGGCGCTGATCGTCGACCCCGGCGACGATGCCCCAACCCTGCTGGCCGCGATCGACCAGATGGGCCTCACGCTGGACGCGATCCTCCTGACGCACACGCACTTCGACCACGTGGGCGCCGTGGCGCCGGTGGCCACTGCCACGGGCGCGGAGGTCTGGGTGCCGGAGATCGAGAAGCCGGTGCTTGCCGACGTGATGCGATTCGTGCCGTGGCCCGACATCGGGCCCTACGACAGCTGGGACGCGGAGCACACCGTCTCGGGCGGGGAGACGCTGGAGCTGGCCGGCTTCCAGATCGACGTGATGTTCACGCCGGGCCACAGCCCGGGGCACGTGACCTACTCGATCCCGGACGAGCAGGCCGTCTTCTCCGGTGACGTGCTGTTCCGGGGCTCGGTCGGCCGCACCGACCTGCCCGGCGGGGACTGGCCGACGCTGCTCCGGTCGATCGGCTCGCTGGTCGACACCCTGCCCGCGGAGACCACCGTCTACCCGGGGCACATGGGCATCACCAGGCTCGGCGCGGAGCGGGAGTCCAACCCGTTCCTGGTCGAGCTCGCGCGGTAGCGGAGCCGGTGGACAAGCTCCAAGCCGCTCGCGGGACCTTCGACGTGCTGCCCGACGAGGGCTATCCGCGGCTGCGGTTGCTGCGCCTCGCCGAGGAGACCCTCGGCCGAGCCGCGTTCGGTCCGATCGAGACGCCGATCTTCGAGGCGACCGAGCTGTTCGAGCGCGGGGTGGGGGAGACGACGGACGTCGTCGAGAAGGAGATGTTCACCTTCGAGGACCAGGGCGGGCGCTCGCTGACGCTGCGGCCGGAGGGCACGGCCGGCGTGTGCCGCGCCTACGTCGAGCACGGGATGCACAAGCTGCCGCAGCCGGTCAAGCTCTGGTACTGGGGGCCGTTCTTCCGCTACGAGGCGCCGCAGGCGGGGCGGTACCGCCAGTTCACCCAGGTCGGCATCGAGGCGATCGGGTCCGACCATCCGTCGCTTGACGCCGAGGCGATCCTCCTCCTGGCGGAGCTGCTCGAGCGCGTGGGCACGCGCGGCGTGCGCCTTCGCGTCTCCAGCCTGGGCACCCCCGAGACCCGCCGCGCGTACTCCGACGAGCTCCGCGAACATCTTCGTGCGCGCGAGGACCAGCTCTCCGACGACGTGCGCGCCCGGCTCGACCGCAACCCGCTGCGCGCCTTCGACTCCGACCATCCCGGCACGCTCGCCGCGCTGAAGGACGCGCCGCGCCTGATCGACCGGCTCGCGCCCGAGGACGCCCACCACTTCGCCGATGTGCGCGCGCTGCTCGACG
>JAXDIC010000129.1:0-5214 GCA_034664185.1 Thermoleophilaceae bacterium | reverse complement strand
CCGGCGATCGCACCGAAGATCCCGAACGCTGTGGGCCGGTCAGGAGACCCCTCGAAGGTCACCGTCAGCAACCCCAGCGCCGCGGGTGCGAGCAGCGCGCCGAATGCCCCCTGGAGCGTTCGGGCGGCCACGAGCACGCCGAAGGACTGGGCCAGCCCGCCGATCGCCGAGGCGACCGAGAACCCGACCAGGCCGGCGATCAGGGTCCACTTGCGCCCGAACAGATCACCGAGCTTGCCACCCAGCAGCAGGAGGCTGCCGAACGCAAGCGCGTAGGCGGTGACGATCCACTGCCGGCTCTCCGTGGAGAAATGGAGCGCGTTCTGGGCCGAAGGGATCGCGATGGTCACGATCGTCGCGTCCAGCACCACCATCAGCTGCGCGACGCTGAGCAGGGCCAGGACTGCCCATCGATTCGGCTCACGAGGCGTCGAGGCCACCGACATCAGATGGGTCGCATTCCGTCGAACGCCTTGGCGGCGAACGCCTCAGTGGTCGTGTCCGGCGGGCTCATCGAGCGCTCCTATGATCGTTCTCTCCACGGCACGCATTGTGGCGCCGCTGCCAGGCGATCGAATCCCGGAATTCCTTAGTCCGGGACCCCAGTGTCGTCCTCGGTAGTGATTGAGATCGAGATGTCTTGACGGAGGCCCGGAAACCGACGCGCGACATCGCGCACCTCGCGGCCCTCGCCGCGATCGTCGTGGTTGGAGCGATCGTACGCGTCCTGCTGGTCAACGAGCCGATGCGCTACGACGAGTCCTACACGTTCGTCACGTATGCCACGCACCCGGCGTCGTTCATCACGACGACCTACGACTTCCCGAACAACCACATCCTCCATACCCTGGCCGTGCACTACGCGTGGCGGGTGCTCGGGAATCACGTGTGGGTCGTCCGCCTGCCGGCGCTGCTCGCGGGGATTGCGCTGATCCCCGCGACCTACCTGGCGGGCCGCGCGCTCTACGGCCGCGCCGCGGCGCTGTGGGCCGCTGCGCTCGCGGCCGGCTTCGCCACGCTGATCGACTTCTCGGTCGACGCGCGCGGGTACACGATGGGGATCACGCTCGCACTTCTGGCGCTGTGGCTGGCGGCCGGCCTGCTCGACGGAGGGCGTCCGTGGCGCTGGCCCGCATTCGCCGTGTGCTGCGCGCTCGCCGTGTACACGGTGCCCACGATCGCGTACGCGATAGCCACCGTCGCGGCGTGGACGGCTGCTGTCGCTCTCGTGCGCCGGGACCTGACCACGCTCGTCCGCCTTGCGGTCGCGCTCGCGCTTGCCGCCGGTCTCGACGTCGCGCTCTACTCGGGAGTGCTCGGGCAGGCGGGATGGACGGCATCGCGGCCCCTGCACGACTCCGTCGGGGCCGCGACGGGGCTTGCCAGAGTGGTGTGGACGGACTGGAACCGCACCGCGCCGTGGCCGGTCGAGTGGCTCGTAATCGGCGGCTTCGTGGCTTCGCTCGTCTTCCACCGGCGGCTGGCGCGGCACCCCGTGCCGCTGGTGGTCCCAGCCGCGGCGGTGATCCTCGCCGTCCTGGTGTTCACCCCGGCGGCGCGCCTGCCGCGGGCATGGCTGTGGCTGCTCCCGCTGTATCTGATGCACGCGGGCGCAGGCCTCGCGTTTGCCGTCGAGCGCGCGACGATTCGGCTTCCCCGCGCCGCTCCGGCGAGCGGATTGCTAGCCGCCGCCGGCGTCGCGATCGTGCTCGCCGCGAACATGATGGACACGCGCCAGCACGGGTCCACCCTGCCTCCGGTCAGCGACAACCAACTCGTCGCGTTCCTCAAGCGGGACGTGGGGCCGGGCCAGGTCGTGCTGCTCAACGGCCACGTGGGCGTGGCCTGCTGGTACTACTTCCAGCGCTATCGGTACACGCCACCCGGCCTGCCCCCCAGACATGCCCGCGTGACGGCACTATTGGTCGTTCCCCGGGCGCTGGGACGCCGAGGGGTGGGGCTCACCGTCGGGGCTGCCGGCTGGCGGGTCCGGCCCGGCGCGCCGCCGGTCCGGCTGGTCAAGCGCTTCGATTACGTGGACGCGTGGAGAGCACGGATCGAGTGAAGCGCAGCTAGTACGAAGCCAGGCGGTGGTGTCAGACGTGGAGGGGCGCGGCGTCTGGACGGCTGCCGATCGCGAGCGAGATGTGCTCGTAGACGGTGAAGTCGAATCCGAGCTCAGCCCGCCAGCGCTCCATCACGGCCCGCTCGCCCTCGCGGTCGATGTCGTCGAGGATCACCAGCGCTCGCGGCGACAGCGCCTCGGCGAAGAAAGGGCCCGCGGGATAGCGGGCGTCATGGTGCCCCGGCTCGCCCGCGGGCGGACCGTCCACGAGCAGGCAGTCGATCTCCTCGCGGCGCAGGGCGGCGACGCTCGCGCGCGCGTACCAGCCGTCCTCGAGAGGAGCGTGGACGACGGTGCAGCATTCGGTCAGCCCCTCATCGTCGATCGCCCGGGAAACGGTGTGGAACCAGCGCTCATCGTGCTCGACGCTGGCGATCCGCCCTCCGGTCTGGCGCATCAGCCGCGCGAGGTAAAGCGTCGAAGCGCCGGACCCGCACTCGACGACGTTCGACAGTCCGCCGAGCACGATCTGGTTGACGATGTGGAGTAGCGCCTCCGGCCTGAGCGACCAGGTGGTCCACGGCACGTAGCCCGCGGACAGCGGCGCGAGAAGCTGGATCGCCACGGCATCGCCGGCCTCCCACTTCATGGGTGGCCAACCGACTCACGGATATGCCGAGCGCTGCTAGCGGCGATGCCCCCAGGATTGCACCGCTTCACCGAGAACGAAAACAGGGCCGCAATCGCGGGCATCTCCCGGAGCGTGTGGTCGTCCACGCTCAACTACCGCTGGGCGATGCGCCCGACCGCGCCCATCAGCTCGTCCACCCGCTCGCCCCCGCCTCTCGATCCCTTCATGCACGTTCTGGCGTGGCTGTCGAGAAGTCCGAGCGCAGCGAGCCAGCGATCGCCCGAAGCTGTCACGGTCCGCTGCGAGCCGTATCGCTGAGCGTGACGACGACCTCGCGCGGCCTCGACTCGCGCGTCTGCGGCTGGTCAGGGGGAACGCGCCCGACCTTCACACGCGCGACGACGTAGCTGCCGCGCGGCAGCTTCGCGCCCTGCTCGACCACGGTCACCACCGCGTCGTGGGGATGGCGCCGTGGATTGTGGTGCGCGCCGATCCCAAGCAGTGAGGCGACGAACTCGCGCTCGCTTGCTCGGAGCCCATACGCCAAGCCTGTCCGCACGTTCCACGGAACCTCCGTTGACGAACCCGTGAGAAGCACCGTGCGCCCAGGCGGGAGCGCCTGCCGCACGCGGTCGATGACGGTCCGTGTCGGTCGATATATCGGCTCGACGCGGTCGGGCCTCCCCCGGGTGGCCGCGACCGCGCCGATCGCCGCAACCGTGGCGATGCCTGCCGCTCCGACCGCCGCCGACACTCGCCACCCTCGCAGCGCACGCGCATGCTCGCGCCACGGGGCAAGCCAGTGGCCGCGCCCGCACAGCACAACCGCGCCGTAGCCCAGCACCAGCCAGCAGAACATGCCGGCAGGCGACGCCCACCAAAGCGTGTAGCCGATCACCCCGAAGAGCGCTCGAGCGCTCGGCGTGCTCGCTGTTACGGCAGCGACTGCCCCCAGCAACCCGAGCGCCAGGAGCGCCGGGGCGGCGAGCTGCTTTCGCCCCGATCGAAGCCCGATTGCCGCCAGTCCGACGAGGCCCGCGAGGCCGGCCACGGCGCTCGTCGTCGCAACGACTCCGGGCGCGATCACCACGTCCCCGAGCCGATCGAACGGGATCCGCGGCGAGCGCAGCCACCACGGCGGGAAGCCGATCGTCCGCACCACCGCGTACCAGCCGTCGGTCCAGCCGAAGCGCGAGCCGTGAGCGGTGGCCACCTGGACGATCCGCTCGAGGTTGCCGGGGCGGTCGACCACCTCCTCGGCGAGCGGCAGGCTCCAGCAGACCAGGACGATCGCTGCTGTTCCCGCGATCCACCGGCGCGGGACACGCGGGCCCATCGCGACGAGAAAGCCGCCCGCCACCGCCAGCATCCAGATGACAGGCGCGACGTAGACCAGATGTGCCTGCATGACGAAGCTGGCGAGCAGGGCGGCGATTGGGAGCAGCCGGTACTCGCCGCAGGCAACCGACCACAGGACGAAGATCAGCAGCGTGAACGGGAAAATGGCCGCGGCCGGGTTCCAGACGTCGTGCATCACCGTGGCGTCGAGGGACCCGCACATGGCGGCGAGGGCGGCCGCCGAGGCGAGCATCAGCAGCCACCCGCCGCGCCGCGCGGCCAATGCGACAACGCCCATCGCCGCAAGTCCGTTGACGATGCCCATCGCGATCGCCGGCGCCACCGGCCCCATCCGCACCGGTATTGCCAGCAGCCAGTAGAGCAACGGGCCCGGGCTCCGTACGGGGGCCCCGATCAGCGCGGATGACACGGAGTACTGGCCGACTACCGGCGGGTGAAGCGAGAGCACGTCTAAGGACCGGACGGCGATGGTGGCGTCATCCCCGAGCGGCAGCCAACCGTGAGTCACAGCCCGAACGGTCGACACGATCACCGGCAAGGCGGCCACGAGCCCCGTCAGCAGCACCACACGATTGGCCGGCCGCCCCATTCTCGCGGGGCACAGTAGCCGCATCTGACGATTTCGTGCGGGTCGAGCGGCTTCGTGAAGTGCACGACGTAGTCGGACAAGTCGTGCCAGTCGGCGTAGTCGGCTTAGTCGGCCACCACTGCTGCTTTCACGTACACCGGGCGACGCGGATTCTCTTCGTATCACCGTGGCATCACGGGCCTGTGTTCGAGCCTGACCGCCGCCGCGCGGAGAACGAAAAAGACCCGCGATTGCGGGCCTTTCTCGTATAGCGGGGGCGGGATTCGAACCCGCGACCTTCGGGTTATGAGCCCGACGAGCTACCTGACTGCTCCACCCCGCGTCGCTACTGACAAGGGTAGCGGCGCGCGAAACCGCATGTCAACCCCTGTCAACCCGTATCGGCAGCGGCGCGCACGGCCTCAAGGACCTCCTCGTTGGGCGGGTTGTCGCCGGCGTCGTCTGCCATGTGCGCCCAGGCCACCTCGCCGCCGCGGGCGATCACCAGCACGCCGCCCAGCTGCGCGGCGTGGCCGTCGGTCTTTCCCTGCACGAGCCCGGTCTGGGCCGCGGTCTTCATCCCCTTGGCCA
>JAXDIC010000117.1:0-2651 GCA_034664185.1 Thermoleophilaceae bacterium | reverse complement strand
ACCTGGTCGTAGGTGCGGTTCTCGCGCACGATGTAGAAGACGTGCTTGATCGGGCCTCCGGGCCGCAATGGCGTGCCGGGCGGCGGGGCCTCGTGGTTGACGGGCGTCAGCTGCGCCGTGGCCGTGGCGGTGAGCTTGCGCAGCTGCCGCTTGCCCGGGAAGTCCAGGATGCCCGCGTAGCCCGTCACCTTCCCCTTGGTGGTCAGGAAGTGCGGGATGTCGAAGTACTGGCTGGCCGGCGGCGTGCCCAGGTTGGGGCCCAGCCCGAAGCCGCGGGCCGCGGTCCACACGAGCTTCGTGCAGGCGGGCCGGCGCCGGCGCTTGCCCTTCGCCGGCTTCGCGCGCGATCCCAGGCCGCACGGGCTGCGCGCGCCGCGGCCGATCGTGTCCACGTCGGCGGGGTACTGGGCGGTGGGCACGCGGCCGATCAGCGCGAACGGCTTGCCGCTCGCCCGCTTCGCGCGTGCCGCGCGCGCGTGCGCCGCCGGCGCCCGCGGCAACGCGAAAACGGCGATCTCGTCGGCGGCCGACTCGGCCACCAGCAGATAGCGCCCGTCGCGCGACACCGCGGTGTCAACCGGCGCCGTACCCGCGCCCTGTGCACGCGCGACAGTAAGGGTCCGCGCCAGCGCCAGCTTGCGCGTGTCGACCACCGCCACGGAGTCCGCGTTGGCCAGTGGGACGTACGCCAGGCCGCGGCGCGAGTCCAGCGCGATCGACTCCGGGTGCGAGAGGTGCGCGCCCACCTGGATGTCCTTGACCTTCGTGCCCGCCTTCAGGTCGATGACCGACACCGTGCCCGGCCCGCGGTTGGACACCAGACCGGTCTTGCCGCCCGGCAGGATCGCCGCGCCGTATGGATGGCTGCCCGTGTTCACGTAGCGAACGGCCTTGGTCCGGGTGTCCACGATCGCGGCCGCGTCGGCCAGGCCGAGCGGCACGAGCAGCGTCCCGCCGTCGGCCGACACCGCCAAGCGCTCCGGCCACGACCGCTTCTTCGCGGTCGGGTCGGGCGGAAAGCTCTGCGGAGTGGGCGCGTCGCTGGGCGGCGGCACCGCGATGACCCCGCGAGCGACGGCCTTGCCCGTGCGCTTCGACCACGAGAACACGTGGATCACGTCACCGTCCTTGCCAGGCGTCCCGGCCGGAGTCTTGACCTCGGTGACGTCGGTGTCGGGCAGTCCCGAGACGTACGCCAGCCGGCGGGCCGAGTCGAGGGCCACTCCCCCGCTCGCGCCGGGAAGCTTTATCGCCTGGATCACGCGCCCGCTCCTGAGCGACACGATGCGCACGTCGTTCAGGGCATCGCCCGCCGAGACCGTCCAGTAGAAGCGCCCGTTGGCGGTCACGGCCCCGCCGGTCGGGAAGTTGCCCAGGCGTACGAGCTTGCCCGCCGGCAGCAGGTGGCGGCCGCTTGGCAGGATCCGCGACTTGGGGCTGACCTGACCGCCCGGCGTGGGCACCACGGCAAGGGCGATGGCACCGGTCGCCAGGAGCGCGGCCGCGGCCGCCAGCGCGTGCGGGCTGCGAGCGGGGACGCGCATCCCGCGGCAGGCTACGCCGTTCCGGAGTTCGGGCGGTTAACCAAAGGTGAAGCGCCGGCGATCGGAGATCTCTACGGCCGGCCCGCGGAGGCGGCCCGCACCGAGGCATCGAAGCTGGCCTCGCTCTTGATCACGCGTTGGCGGCCAGCGTTGAACGCCGCGCGGTCCCGGCCCCCTGCGGCCGACGCCATCGCGCGGTAGCCCGCCTGCGCCTGCTTCAGTGCGCCGACGAGCCCGAGCTGGAGCTGGCCGAACTCCGGGCTGTGGGGAATCTGCCCAAGCGCGGCGGCCGCACGCGCGTTGACCCCAGCCAGACGCAGAGCCGCGGCCGCCTGCTGCTTCGGCGTCCTGGCCCGCGCGAGATCGAGCCGGGCTGGCCCGCGCTGGGCGTCAAAGCTCCGGATCGTCCCCTGGACGCGTCTCGCGTACGCGGCCGCCGATGGGAAGTCGAACGAGCGGGCACCCACGATCGTGAGCCGGGTGGCGACCCTGTCGCAGCTGGCCACTACGCCGCCCGCCGCCGGCCCCACGCCGGCCTGGCAGACCAGGGTCGCCACTCCCCTGCTGGTGGGCACGACATAGATCCGAAGGTGCGTGCTCGCGTGCGCGGGCCGCAGGTCGTCGTAGCGGTAGCCCGTGTAGCGGCCGAGCGCGACCGGCGCGGGCTGCGGAGGCGTGGGCAGCTGGCTCAGGAACCCCGCGGGCAGCAGCGTGCGGCCGCTGGCCTGCGTGGTTCCGACCACCAAGGCACCGCGGTCCACACGGCCTCCCGGCGCGTAGGCGCTGGCGTTCTCGAGCGGGAGGCCCGGAGTGGTCGGGGGAGCAGCTACCCGCCGCCAGGCGGCCGGAGGCTCGAACTGGATAGCGCCCGCGAGGGCCGTGGCGGGCGGTGACGGCTCCGGCGGGGCCGCCACCAGGACGCCGATCGCGAACGTCAGTGCGCACGCCAGGCCGGCCGCGACGACGATCTTGCGCGCGGGGATCGGCCGGCGGGCCGGTCGCTGCGCCACCGTCTCCTCGGCTCGAGCCGCCGTCATTTCCTGATCCGCTTGCCCGGCACCAGGCCCGGGTGAGGCTGAGGCCGCGGCCTGGCGGCCACTTGCCTTG
>JAXDIC010000105.1:0-8551 GCA_034664185.1 Thermoleophilaceae bacterium | reverse complement strand
GGTCCTCGGTCTCCTCGTTGACGGCCACGCCGGTGTCCCAGCCCCAGTAGATGAACACCGCCAGGAGGACGCCGGAGGTCAGGGCGCTCCAGCTGGGAATGGCGAACGGCGAGAACCAAGACGCCTGTATGTGGTGGGAGCCGGCCGGCGAGTCCACGTAGACCTTGACCAGCGCGGTTATGGCGAATGCCGTCAGCGTGAGGATCTCGGCGCCGAGCAGGAAGACCTGGGTGCGAGCGGACAGCTCGATACCGATCGTGACGATCGCGGTCATGACGATGATCCAGCCGACGCCGACTGCGGTGACCGCTGCCGTCGAAGCGTTCACGTCGATCAGCTGGAACGTGTAGGAGCCCGCGATCTGCGCGAGGTTTGCCATCACGATGATGTCGGCCACCACGATCGCCCAGCCGCCAAGCCACCCGGCCCCGGGGCCGAGGGCGCGCGTGCCCCAGGCGAACGTCGTGCCGCAGTCCGGGTCCGCCCGGTTCATGTACTTGTAGGCATACGCGATGCAGAACATCGGGATGAACGCCAGCAGCATGACCGCGGGCGCCTGGAATCCCACCACCCCCGCCACGAGGCCCAGCGTGGCCGCAAGGCTGTACCCCGGCGCGACCGACGCGACGCCGATCACCACGCTGGAGATGAACCCGATCGCGTCCTTCTTCAGGCCCTTGTCCTCGATGCCCGAGTCCAGGACGCCACCCGCGCCCGCTGCTGAAATCGATGCGCTCTCCATCCTCCGTCTCCTCCCGCCGGGACAACGTGGACGCTAAGCAAGCGTCGCCGGCGGGGCAAGGGGCGGAAGGCCCAAATCGACCCGCGGGAGTTGTACGGAATGTCTAAAGGACTAGGATCTCGTTTGCCGCGACCTCGGTTGAACCGTACTCCGATTCGTCAATATGCTTAGCCCAATCGGAACCAGACCGAGGTGTCCCTGAAATGACCACGAAGCTCGAGTTCACCACTCCCCCCGCCGACGCGAGCGACCCGCTCCAGGACCTGGCTCGGCGCCACCTCTGGATGCACTTCACGCGCATGGGCGCGTACGAGGACCACGAGGTGCCGATCATCGAGCGCGGCGAGGGCTGCTACGTCTACGACCGCAGCGGCAAGCGCTATCTGGACGGTCTGTCGGCGCTGTTCTGCGTCAACGCGGGGCACGGCCGTGCGGAGATCGGCGATGCCATGGCGGCGCAGGCGCGCGAGCTCGGGTTCTTCACCAACTGGAGCTACGCGCACCCGCGCGCGATCGAGCTGGCGACCAAGATCGCGTCGCTTGCGCCCGAGGGGTTCGAGCGCGTGTTCTTCACGTCCGGTGGGTCGGAGGCGGTCGAGTCGGCCATGAAGCTGGTGCGCAACTACCACCGGATGAACGGCGAGGGCACGCGCACCAAGCTGATCGCCCGCAAGATCGCCTACCACGGCACCTCGCTCGGCGCCCTTTCGGCGACCGGGATCCCGGGGCTGCGCACCCAGTTCGAGCCGCTGACGCCAGGCGGCTGTCACGTACCCAACACCAACTCGTACCGCTGGCCTGAGGACCGCGACCCGCTGTGGGCGGCCGACGCGATCGAGGAGCGGATCGAGTTCGAGGGCCCAGACAGCGTCGGCGCGGTCATCCTCGAGCCCGTTCAGAACGCCGGCGGATGCATCCCGCCGCAGGACGGCTATTTCCAGCGCGTCCGCGAGATCTGCGACCGCTACGGGGTGCTGCTCATCTCCGACGAGGTCATCTGCTCGTGGGGCCGCCTCGGCCACTACTTCGGCTGCGACCGCTACGGCTACCGCCCGGACCTCATCACCACGGCCAAGGGACTCACCTCGGCGTACGCGCCGATGGGCGCCCTGATCGTCTCGGACCGTGTGGCCGAGCCGTTCATGTCGGGCACGGCGATGTTCGCTCACGGGTTCACGTTCGCCGGCCATCCGCTGGCGGCAGCCGCGGCGCTCGCCAACCTCGAGATCTTCGAGCGCGAGGACCTGTGCGGCCATGTGCGCGAGAAGGAGTCGGAGTTCCGGACCACGCTGGAGGGGCTGCGCGATCTGCCGATCGTGGGCGACGTGCGCGGCGCCGGCTACTTCCAGGCCATCGAGCTGGTGAAGGACAAGGAGACCAAGCAGTCGTTCGACGACGACGAGAGCGAAGATCTCCTGCGCGGCTTCCTGTCCGGCGAGCTGTACAGGAAGGGCCTGATCTGCCGCGCCGACGACCGCGGCGATCCGGTCATCCAGCTCTCCCCGCCGCTGATCGCGGACACCGAGCAGTTCCAGGAGATCGAGTCGATCCTGCGCGAGGTCCTGACCGCGGCCTGGGACCGCGTGCGCCACGAACGGCGCTCGGCAACGGCACCGCGCCGGTCGCCGAACTAGGCAGCGGACCCCGTCGTGCTGACCGTCAGCAGCCTCGCGAGCGACATGGGCCTGGAGCTGGTCGCCGGGCGCGAGGCCGCTGACTCGCCGGTCCGCTGGATCCACAGCACCGAGCTGCTCGACCCCACGCCGTGGCTCTCCGGCGGCGAGCTGATCCTGACCACCGGCATCCAGCTGACCGCCCCCGCCAAGCAGCGCGAGTTCGTGCGGCGCCTGTCCGAGCACCATCTCGCCGGGCTCGGCTTCGGGACCGGGTTCGACCACCAGCGGGTGCCGAAGGCGCTGCTCGCGGAGGCCGACAAGCTCGGCCTTCCGGTGTTCGAGGTGCCCTACGAGCTGCCGTTCATCGCGATCACCGAGAAGGCGTTCGCCCAGCTGGTCAGCCGCCAGTACGAGGTGCTCCAGCGCGTGAGCTCCACGCATCGCCGGCTGGAGCGCCTACTGCTCGAGGAGCGCGGGCTGGACGAGCTGGCCACTGCGATCGCGACCACCATCGGCGGCGCCGCCGCGGTGCTTGGCCACAGCGGCGAGGTGCTGGCGTCGGGCGCGTTCGCGCGACCGCTGTCCGAAGGCGCCCTGGCGTCGGTCCGCGCGCAGATCTCCGAGCCGCAGGGGCCAACCCGAGCGTTCGCGCCCGACCATCCGGAGCTGGCCGGCCGCGCGCTCGCGCTTCCCCTCCTGGCGGCCGGTCGCGACGCCCCGCGAGCGTGGCTGGTGGGCGCGGCCGACACCGGCGGCCTGGGCGAGCCCGAGCGCCTGATCCTCGAGCAGGCCGCGACGGTCGTCGCGCTCGAGCTGATGCGCCGGCGAGCGATGGACGACACCGAGCGCCGGCTGGCCGGTGACGTGCTGGCCGAGGCTCTCTCGGGTGAGATGGACGCCGGAGAGCTGGCGGGGCACCTGCGGCCGTTCGGGATCGAGGAGCCGTTCGCCGTGCTCGTGTTCGACGTCCACGACCCGCAGGCCGCTCTCGGCACCCTCGACCGCGCGCTGGTGGGCGCGCGGGCACGTGGTCTGGTCGCCGTCCACGGGCGGCTGCTCTACGCGGTGGTAAGCGCGAACGACGCCGACGCGCTGGCGCTGGCCGCCACGGCCCGGGAGGCGATCGTCGAGAGCCATGGCCCGGCGCGGGCGGCGGCGAGCAGACCCGCCGCGGCGGCCGATCTGCGCCGCAGCTTCCACGAGGCCCGCTGCGCGCTCGAGGCCTCCGCGCTGGCCGCCAACGGGAGCTCTCCGCCGGACGTGGCTTCGTATCGCGACCTCGGCGCGTTCCAGCTGATCCTGTCGCTCCAGGACGAGGAGGGGCTGCGCCTGTACTGCGACAGCGTCCTCGGCCCTCTCGTGGAGGGCGGCGAGTACGGCGACGAGCTGGTGCGCTCGCTGGAGGCGTTCATCGAGTCGAACGGGCAGTGGGAGCGCGCGGCGCGCGAGCTGTACTGCCACCGCCACACCCTGCGCTACCGCGTGAAGCGGATCGAGGAGCTGACCGGCCGGGACCTGGGGCGGGCACGCGACCGGATCGAGTTCTGGCTCGCCCTGCGCGGCAGGGAGCTGGTGGGATGACCAACGGCATGCGCGTGGCGGTGCTGGGCGCCGGCGGCACCATCGCCCCGGCCATCGTGCGCGACCTGGCCGAGTCTGAGGAGGTGGGGGCGCTTCGGCTGCTCGATCTCGATGGCGACCGCGCCGCGGCGGTCGCCAGCCAGCACGGGCTCACCAAGGGCAGCGCGATGGCCCTGGACGCCTCCGGGGACGACCTTCGCCACGCTGTCTCCGGCTGCCACGTGCTGGTCAACTCCGCCAGCTACCGGCTCAACCTCCACGCCATGGACGCCTGCCTCCACGCGGGCTGCGCGTACCTCGACCTCGGGGGGCTCTACTGGATGACCGGCCGCCAGCTCGAGCTGGACGCCGCGTTCCGCGCCGCTGGCCTGATCGCGATCCTGGGTATCGGCTCGAGCCCAGGCAAGACCAACCTGATGGCGGCGCGGGCGGCGCGCGAGCTGGGCGCCGAGCGGCTGGATTCGGCCCACGTCAGTGCGGCGGGGCGCGACACCGAGCCGCCGCGCGACGGCAAGCTGGTGGTGCCGTACTCGCTGCGCACGCTGATCGACGAGCTGACGATGCGCCCGGTGGCCGTGCGCGGCGGCGAGCGCGTCGAGCTGGACCCGATGACCCCCGGCGGCGAGGTGGAGTTCGGGGACCCGATAGGAGCTGGCCAGACCATCCACACGCTGCACTCGGAGCTGCGCACCTTCCCGGAGAGCTTCGGCTGCTCCGAGTCGAGCTTCCGCCTCTCGCTCACGCCCGCGCTGCTCGAGCGCCTGCGCGAGCTGACAAGCGCGTCCGAGGAGGAGATCGACGCCGCGGCCCGCGCCGCGCGGCCGCCGTCCGGCCGGACCGTCTCCGTGCACCGAGTCGACGCCACCGCCGGCGGGCGGTCCACCAGCGTGCGCGCGGTGACGTGGCCGATGGAGGAGTGGGGCTTCGGCGGCGGCGTGGTGTCCACGGCCGCGCCGGCCGCGGCCGCGGTGCGGCTGATCGCCCGAGGGCGCGTGAGCGAGGTGGGTGTCCTGCCTCCGGAGCGCTGCCTGGACCCGGACGACGTCTTTCCCGAGCTCGAACGGCGCGGCTGCTCGTTCTCCGTCGAGCGCTCGGATCCGGTTGCAGCATGAGGGTCGGCGTTCCCACCGAGGTGAAGACGGACGAGTACCGCGTGGCCATCACGCCGGCCGGTGTGCGCGAGCTGACCGTGCACGGCCACGAGGTCTCGATCCAGGCCGGCGCCGGCGACGGAAGCCTGATCGCCGACGGCGCGTACGCGGCCCAGGGCGCGCAGATCGTGTCGACCGCCGAGGCCGTGTTCGAGGAGGCCGACCTGATCTTGAAGGTCAAGGAGCCGCAGCCGGAGGAGGTGGGCCTGCTGCGCGAGGGACAGACGCTGTTCACGTACCTGCACCTGGCGCCCTCGCCGGAGCTGACGGAGGGCCTGTGCCGGTCCGGAGCCACGTGCGTCGCCTACGAGACCGTGGAGGACAGCCGCGGGCGCCTGCCGCTGCTGGCCCCGATGAGCGAGGTGGCGGGCAAGATCGCCACGCAGGCGGGCGCGTTCATGCTCGAGCGCCCGCTGGGCGGGCGCGGCGTGCTGCTCGGCGGCGTGCCCGGAGTGGCCGCCGCCACGGTCATGGTGATCGGCGGTGGCGTGGTGGGCATGAACGCGGCGTTCATCGCGCTGGGAATGGAGGCCGAGGTATATGTGCTCGACCGCGCGATCGACCGCCTTCGCGAGCTCGACGTCGCCTTCCAGGGGCGGGCCAACACCGTCTTCTCCTCCACTCTGGCGATCGAGGAGCTGCTGCCGTCGGCCGACCTGGTGATCGGCGCCGTGCTGGTGCACGGCGCGCGCGCGCCGTACGTGATCACCCGCGACCAGCTTGGGTTGATGAAGCCGCGCGCGGTGCTCGTCGACGTGTCGATCGACCAGGGCGGCTGCTTCGAGACCTCGCGGCCGACCACGCACAGCGACCCGACGTACGAGGTGGACGGGGTGACGCACTACTGCGTGACCAACATGCCGGGCGCCGTCCCGATCACGTCGACCTATGCGCTGACCAACGCCACACTGCCGTACGTCCTGTCGCTCGCCGATCACGGCGTGCGCGAGGCGATATTCCGCGACCCCGGCCTGCGGACCGGCGTGAACGTGACCGGCGGTCGCGTGACGCATCCCGCGGTGGCCGAGGGCGTGGGCATCGACTTCACACCGGTCGAGGAAGCCCTCGGCCCGCCGGCGCCGCACAGCGCCTGACTCAGAGAGGAGAGCCTTGGCAACCACCGAGCTCCACAACTTCATCGGCGGCGAGGACCGTCCGCCCGCGGACGGCGCCACCGAGCCGATCCTCAACCCGGCGACGGGCGAGCAGATCGCCGTGGCTCCGATGTCCGGCGAGCAGGACGTCGACGCCGCGGTGAAGGCGGCGGACGGCGCCTTCCGGGAGTGGGCCGAGACGCCGCCCGGCGAGCGCGCGCTGGCCCTCCTGAAGATCGCCGACGCGATCGAGGAGCGCGGCGAGGAGCTGAGCCAGCTCGAGTCGGTCAACGTGGGCAAGCCGATCGCCGCGATGCGCGACGAGATCCCGGTGGTGGTGGACAACCTGCGTTTCTTCGCCGGTGCCGCGCGCACCATGCAGGCCCAGGCGGCGGGCGAGTACATGCAGGGCTACACGTCGATGCTGCGGCGCGAGCCGCTCGGAGTCGTGGGGCAGGTGGCCCCCTGGAACTACCCGCTGATGATGGCCGGCTGGAAGATCGGCCCGGCGCTGGCGGCCGGCAACACGGTGGTCCTCAAGCCGTCGGAGCAGACGCCGATGACGGCTGCCGTGCTGGCCCACATCGCGGCCGAGCATCTGCCGCCGGGCGTGCTCAACGTGATCTTCGGCCACGGCAAGCCGGCCGGGGCGGCGCTCGTGAGCCACCCGACGGTGGCGATGGTCTCGCTGACGGGGGACGTGGCGACGGGCAAGGAGATCGCACGAGCGGCAGCTGACACGCTCAAGCGCGTGCACCTCGAGCTGGGCGGCAAGGCGCCGGTACTGATCTTCGACGACGCCGACGTCGAGGCCGCGGTGGAGGGCGTGAAGATCGGCGGCTACTGGAACACCGGCCAGGACTGCACGGCGGCCAGCCGCGTGATCGCCGGGCCGAAGGTGTACGACGACTTCGTGTCCGGGCTGGCCAGCGCCGCCGAGTCGCTCAACGTGGGCGACCCCACCAGCGAGGACACCGAGATGGGACCGCTCGTGTCGAGCGCGCAGCGCGACCGTGTGGCGGGCTTCCTCGACCGCGAGCCGGACTCGGCCGAGAACGTGACCGGCGGCAAGCCGCGCGAGGGCGCCGGCTACTTCTTCGAGCCGACGGTGGTTGCCGGCCTGGGCCAGGGCGACGAGATGGTGCAGCGCGAGGTGTTCGGTCCCGTCGTCACGGTCCAGCGCTTCGAGTCGGACGAGCAGGCCATCGAGTGGGCCAACGGCGTGGACTACGGGCTGGCCGCAAGCGTCTGGACGCGCGACGTCGGGCGGGCCATGAACGCCGCGCGCCAGCTGCGCTTCGGGACGGTATGGGTGAACGACCACATCCCGCTCGTCTCCGAGATGCCGCACGGCGGCTTCAAGCAGTCCGGCTACGGCAAGGACATGTCGATCTACTCGCTCGAGGACTACAGCGAGCTGAAGCACGTGATGGTCAGCTTGTCGTAGGTGAGAGGATTCGGATCGTCGTGGGACGGCTCGACGAGGTTGACCTCACACTCAAGCTCAAGCGCAAGGAGCAGAACGAGCGGCTTGCCGCGGCGCAGGAGCGGCTCAGCGCGCTCCGCCTCCAGCTGGGCGGGCTGATCGGCGACGGGCGGCTGGGGCCGCCGGTCTGCCTGGTGTTCGAGGGCTGGGACGCATCCGGCAAGGGCGGCGCGATCAAGCGCCTTGTGGCGCAGCTCGACCACCGCCACGTGCGCGTCAAGTCGTTCGCGGCGCCGACGTCCGACGAGAAGCGCCATCACTTCTTCCTGCGCTTCGTGCCGGCGCTGCCGGGCTGGGGCGGCGTGGCCGTGTGCGACCGCTCCTGGTACGGGCGCGTGCTTGTCGAGCGGGTGGAGGGCTTCGCCAGCGAGGAGGAGTGGCGCCGGGCCTACGACGAGATCGTGGGGATCGAGCGCTCGCTGGCCGCCGAGGGCATGCTGATCGTCAAGTTCTGGCTGCACATCTCCGACGAGGAGCAGCTGCGCCGCTTCGAGCGCCGCGCGCGCGATCCGCTCAAGCAGTGGAAGCTGACCGACGAGGACTGGCGCAACCGCGAGAAGCGCGGCGCGTACGTCGAGGCGGTCGAGGAGATGCTGGAGCGCACCGACACTGAGCACGGCGTCTGGCACGTGGTGCCAGGCGAGTCGAAGCGCTACGCGCGCGTCTTCGTGATCGAGACGGCGATCGCCGAGATCGAGCGCGGGATGCGCAAGCACGGCATCGAGCCGGTGGACCTCGAGGCGCTGGTGGGCGCCGGCTAGCTACATCCCGCCGCCCGACTCGGCCGGCCTGTTGGGCAGCACGCTGGGGTCGCGCACCACCTTTGGGGGCTTCTTCTTGGTGTCCACGAACAGGCACAGGTAGCGCCTGCGCGCGTCGTC
>JAXDIC010000099.1:0-13503 GCA_034664185.1 Thermoleophilaceae bacterium | reverse complement strand
AGCGCCTTGATCAGCACCCTGCCGTAGATCAGCGACGCGAGGTTGTGCGCGTTGGGATTGCCCACGTACACGGCCACCGCGTTGCGCCCGTGGGCCTCCAGGAGCGGCGGCAGCCGGCGCTCCACCTCGGCGAACGCCTCCTCCCAGCTGGCCTCCACCAGCTCGCCGTCGCGCCGCACGAGCGGCGTGCGCAGGCGGTCGGGATCGCGCTCCAGCGCCTCGAGCGAGGCGCCCTTTGGACAGATGAACCCGTGCGAGAACACGTCCTCGGCGTCGCCGCGAATACGCGCCACCTGGCCGCCCTCGTCGAAGCCGATCTCGAGCCCGCACGTGGCCTCGCAGAGCGGGCAGGTTGCATACGACGTGGTCGTCGTCGTCGTCTTGGGCATGGGACCGGGCACGATACCGGGCACTGGCGCGTCGCCGCTAGTCCGGCAGAGCGGGCACCCGCGGCGGAGCCGCCGCCGTGGCCAGCTGCGTGGGCGTGTCGCGCCCGCGCAGCACGGTGCTCTCGCCCAGCGACCAGCGCGCGGCCTCCAGCGGGCTGGCCATGGCCACGGCGGTGGCCGAGACCACCACCCGCTCGGGCGTGCGCTTGGCGATCTCGCACAGCCTGGCCGCCTGGTTGACCGGGTCGCCGATCACGGTGTACTCGAAGCGCTCCTGCGCGCCCACGTTGCCGGCCACGGCCTCGCCCGCGGACACGCCGATGCCGGCGTCCAGCTCGGGCAGCTCGTCCAGCAGCCGGGCGCGCAGCTCGCGGGCGGCGGCCAGCGCGGCGCCGGCCGGGTCGTCCAGGGGAACGGGAGCGCCGAACACGCACAGCGCGCCGTCGCCCTCGAACTTGTTGACCATCCCGCCGTGCGACTTGACCACGTCGAAGACCAGCTCGAAGAAGTCGTTGAGCAGCGCGACCACCTGGGCCGGGGGCAGGCTCGCGGCCAGCGCCGTGGATCCCACCAGGTCGACGAACAGGAGCCCGACCGTGCGCACCTCGCCGCCCAGCTGGACGCCGCCGTCGAGCGCGGCCCGCGCCACCTCCTCGCCCACGTGGCGGCCGAACAGGTCCTGAAGCTGCTCTCGCTCCTGCAGGCCCGAGGCCATGCGGTTGAAGCCGGCCTCGAGCAGCCCCATCTCGCTGCCGTCGTCGACCGCCACGCGCGCGCCGAACTCGCCCTGCTCGATGCGGCCGAGCGCCCTGCGCATCTCACCGAGCGGCTCGGACAGCGAGCGCGCCCCGAGCTTGGTGGCCAGCAGGCCCACCCCGATCGAGAGCACCGCGAGGAAGAGGATGCTGGCGGCCAAGAGGGTGCGATCGAAGTGCGTGCCCAGCAGCCCGGCAACCGCGACCGCCGCCATGCCGAGCAGCGGCACGCCGGTGGCCAGCCCCCACACGGTGATCACCCGCTGGCCCACGCCGGGGCCAACCGGCCGCTCGGGCGGAGCCTCGGCCAGCGCGCACGCGGTGACCGGCCGCAGGATCCGCTCGGCCATCAGGTAGCCGATCGCGCTGGTGGTGACGCCCCCGAGCAGCACCGTGACCAACACGATGGCTCCCACGGTGGGCGACACGATGGCCGCGTTGATCAGCGCGAACAGCACCGCGCCGATGGTCCAGAACAGGCCATAGATCCAGGCCTGCACGATGGACAGCCGCAGCGCGTCCCTGCGCTCGTCGGCCGTGGGCTCGCGGCCGCCGACCATCCAGGGCTCGACCCCGGCCATCGTCCGGCGCCCCCAGGTGCGGCCGATGACGAGCGTGAGCGCCACGTAGAACGCGCCGGCCACGGCGTTGACGACGGTGAAGGTGGCGGTGTCCGCCGGCTTGGCAGCCCCGTACACGAGCAGGCCCGTGAACAGGAACAGGTCGACCGACCCGCACACGTTGGCCACGATGGCGGCGAGCCACAGGCGCCTCCGGACGCCCTCGATCAACTCGGCGTCCGCCGGCCCCTGCGACTTGGGAGCGGCAAGCCTCACCGCCGCATTTTCCCACGTATGGGCCGGTGGCGAGCCGCGCTGCGAGATACTTCCGCCGCGCTGGCGGACTGGAGAGAGGAGTGAGCGATGGGCGAGGCCTCGCGGAAGGCCGATGTCGTGGTGATCGGGGCGGGCATCGCCGGGCTGGTGGCCGCGCTGGAGCTGCTCGAGAACGGCCGTAGTGTGGTGATGCTGGACCGCTGCCGTCCCGAGGAGCTGGGCGGCCTGGCGCGCGAGGCGTTCGGCGGGATGTTCATGGTGGACACGCCACAGCAGCGCCGCTCCGGGGTGGCCGACAGCGTGGACCTGGCCCTGGACGACTGGCTGCGCATCGCCGACTTCGAGCCGGGCGACGACATCCCGCGGCAGTGGGCCGAGGAGTACGTGAAGCGCGCCCGCGACGAGGTGGGCGGCTGGCTGAAGGGCCTCGGCGTGAAGTTCTTCCCCGTGGTGAACTGGGCCGAGCGCGGCGTGTACGGCGACGGCAACTCGGTGCCGCGCTTCCACCTGGCGTGGGGCTGCGGCCAGGGCCTGGTGGACGGAGTGTGGGGCGCCATCGAGGCCCACCCGCGGCGCGCCCAGCTCGACGTTCGCTTCCGGGCGCGGGTGAGCGAGCTGATCGAGGACGGCGGGCGGGTGACCGGCTGCCGCGTGGTGCCAGAGGACGACGGCGGCGCGCCCGGGTACGACCTCCACGCCGACGCGGTGATAGTCGCCGCGGGCGGCATCGGCGGCAACCTGGACATCGTCCGGCGCGAGTGGCCCGACGACCTGGGGCCGCCGCCCGAGAACATCCTGATGGGCTCGCACTACTACGCCGACGGCGCGATGCACGAGGAGGTGGAGCGCCACGGCGGCAACGTCACCCACATCTCGCGCATGTGGAACTACGCCGACGCCGTGCGCCACCCCAAGCCGCGCCGCCCGCTGCACGGCGTGAAGCTGATCCCGCCGCGCTCCGGCCTGCTGCTGGACCCCACCGGCCGCCGCTACGGGCCGGTGCCGGTGATGCCGACGTTCGACGCCCGCTACGCGCTCGAGCGCATGTGCGAGGACGACCGCAAGTACTCGTGGCTCGTCTGCAACTACAAGATCGCGCGCCGCGAGCTGGACGTGTCCGGCTCCGAGCACAACCCGCAGATCCGCGAGAAGCGCATGGTGCGCTTCCTGGCCAGCGTGGTGCTGGGCAAGCCGGCGCTGGTGGACTACTTCGTGAAGAAGTGCCCCGACTTCGTCACCGCCGACTCGCTGCCGGAGCTGGCGCGCAGGATGAACGAGCTGACCGGGGACCAGTCGCTGGACGCCGAGCTGATGGAGCACGAGGTGCTGCGCTACGACGGCAACATCGGGCGCGGCAAGGCGCTGTTCAACGACGACCAGCTGCGGCGGATCGCGCAGCTGCGCAACTGGCGCGGCGACCGCCTGCGCACGGCCAAGTTCCAGCAGATAGCCGACCCGGACGCCGGGCCGCTGATCGCGATCCGCCTCCAGGTGATGGCCCGCAAGAGCCTGGGCGGCATCCAGACCGACCTCCAGAGCCGCGTGCTGCGCGGCGACGGCGAGCCGATCCCCGGCCTGTACGCCGCGGGCGAGGCCGCCGGGTTCGGCGGCGGGGGGATGCACGGCAAGCGCTCGCTCGAGGGGACGTTCCTCGGCGGCTGCGTGTTCAGCGCGCGGCTGGCGGCGCGCGCGATCGCCGGCGTCGAGGCGCGCGAGCCCGACCCCGAGCGCGTGGGCGCGTAGCGATGTCCCAGAGCGTCGGCGAGTTCATGCTCCACCGCCTGCACGAGGAGTGGGGCGTGAACCGGATCTACGGCTATCCGGGCGACGGGATCAGCGGACTGATGGGCGCCTTCAGGGAGCTGGGCGGCAAGCCCGAGTTCGTTCAGGTGCGACACGAGGTGATCGCCTCGTTCGCCGCGTGCGCGCACGCGAAGTTCACCGGCGAGGTGGGCGTCTGCCTGGCCACGTCGGGACCGGGCGCCATCCAGCTGTTGAACGGTCTCTACGACGCCAAGCTCGACCACCAGCCGGTGGTGGCCATCGTGGGCCAGCAGAAGCGCGTGTCGCTGGGATCGGACTGGCTCCAGGAGGTGGACCTGGCGGCCCTCTTCAACGACGTGGCCGGCGAGTTCGTGCACACGTGCATGGCGCCGGAGCAGGCACGCCACCTGATCGACCGCGCCATGCGCACGGCGATCGCGTCACGGACCGTCACCTGCGTGATCGTGCCCGTCGACGTGCAGCACGCGCCGGCGGAGGATCCGGGGCGGTCGCACGGGTCGGTGTTCTCCTCGGCCGCCTGGAGCCGCCCGCGGGTGCTGCCCGAGGACGAGGACCTGCGCCGGGCCGCCGACGTGCTGAACGCGGGCAGGAAGGTGGCGATGCTGATCGGCCAGGGCGCGGCAGAGGCGAAGGACGAGGTGATCGAGGCCGCGGACGTGCTGGGCGCGGGCGTGGCCAAGGCGCTGAACGGGCGCGCGGCCCTGCCGGACGACCTGCCGTTCGTGACCGGCTCGATCGGCCTGCTGGGCACGAAGACCTCCAGCGACATGATGGCCGACTGCGACACGCTGCTGATGGTCGGCTCGAACTTCCCGTTCGCCGACTGGCTGCCCGAGGAGGGCCAGGCGCGCGGCGTGCAGATCGACATCGACGGGCGCCTGATCGGCATGCGCTACCCGATGGAGGTGGCGCTGGTGGGGGACAGCCGCCACACGCTGCGCGCGCTGCTGCCGCTGCTCGAGCGCAAGGAGGACCGCTCCTGGCGCGAGCGGATCGAGCGCGACACCGAGCGCTGGTGGCGCGTGCTGGAGGAGCGCGCGATGCTGCCGGCCGACCCCGTCAACCCGATGCGCGTGTTCCAGGAGCTGAGCCCGCTCCTGCCCGACGACTGCATCCTGACCGCCGACTCCGGCACCGCCGCCAACTGGTGGGCGCGCCACCTGAGGCTGCGCGCCGGAATGCGCGCGGGCATCTCCGGCACGCTGGCCACGATGGGCTGCGGCGTGCCCTACGCGCTGGGCGCGAAGTTCGCCCACCCCGACAAGCCGGTGATCGCGGCGGTGGGCGACGGCGCGATGCAGATGCTGGGCATCAACGCGCTGATCGACATCGCCCACTACGCCGAGCGCTGGGAGAACAAGACGACCATCGTGCTGGTGCTGAACAACGGCGACCTGAACGAGGTGACGTGGGAGCAGCGCGCGATGGCGGGCGACCCGCGCTACGAGGTCTCGCAGACGCTGCCGGAGTTCTCGTACGCGCGCTACGCGGAGATGCTGGGCATGAAGGCGCTGCGCGTGGACACGCCGGACCAGGTCAGGCCGGCCTGGGAGGAGGCCCTGGCGCACCCGGGTCCCGTGCTGTACGAGGCGGTGACGGACCCCAACATGCCGCCGCTGCCCCCGCAGCTCCGGTTCGAGACCGTGCGCAACATGACCCGGGCCTTCATGCGCGGCGACCCGGCGGCGCGCGACATCATGCGCCACACGGTGCGCGCGGCGCGGTCGGATCTGACCAACCGCTGAGGCGGCGCCTCAGGCGCCGATGATCGTGTCCGGCGCGACCGGCAGCGGCAGCGCCAGCGCAGGTCCGTCCGTGGCGTCCAAGCGTCCGGAGGGGCTCTCGATCCGATCGCGGCCGCCGCGCTTGGCGGCGTAGAGCGCACGGTCGGCGATGCGCAGGAGCGCGTCAATGTCGCCGGCGTCGCCGGGCAGGGTGGCGACGCCCATGCTCGCGGTGATCGGCCAGTCCAGTCCGCGTACCTTGATTCCGTGGAGCGCGCGGCGCAGCTTCTCGGCGGCCTGGAGGGCGCCGGGGCGATCGGTGTCGGGCAGCGCAATCAGGAACTCCTCGCCGCCCATCCGCGCCGCGAGGTCGCTGGCCCGGATCTCTCCGCGCAGCGCCGCCGAGACAGCCGCCAGCACCTCGTCCCCACGGTCGTGTCCGTAGGTGTCGTTGATGCGCTTGAAGTGGTCGAGGTCGAGAGCGACGATCGACAGCGGCAGGCCGGTCCGTCCGGACTCGGCCGCCATCCGCTTGATCGTCTCGTCCATGGCGCGCTTGTTGGGCAGGCCGGTCAGAGCGTCGGTCGCGGCGCGGGTCTCGGCGATCGCGAGGTTGCGCAGGTTGGCCAGCACCGGGGCGGCCTGGGTGACGGAGTCCTCGATGCGCCGGCACTGGTCAGCTCCCGGCGCCCCGTCGCTGGAGACCAGCACCGAGCCGATCACCTCACCGCCAACGAGAAGCGGGGAGCAGGTCGACGCGTTCGGCAGCTTGCCGCAGATCTCGCATTCGAGGATCTCGTCCGCCGTGTCGGAGCGGTCGTAGCGCCGGCTCAGCCGGACGGCCAGGCAAGAGCGCGGCTGGGCGTGCTCGAGCGGCTCGCGAAGAGGGTCCTCCTCGGCCAGCGGCAGCGTCGGCTCGAGCCGATCGCCACTGTTGTTGCGCTTCAGCACCAGGACCGAGCTGCCGGCGATCGATCCCTCGAGGTGACCACGCAGCAGGCGGTGTGCCTCGCCCTGGTCCTCGGCTACCTGCAGCGCCTCGGAGAAGCGCGCCTGCGACCCGACGAAGGCCTCCTCACGCGTTCGGGCGGCCTCCTGGTCCGCGGCGGCCGTGGCGTTCCGGCGCCGCGCCCGCACCCACAGCGCAAGCGCGGCGGCGACGAACAGCCCGCCCAGCACGCGGATGATCCAGACGGGCACGAGACCCACCCGATGTTGCTCCTCGGTTCTCACGACCGCGAGCCGCGCCTGGTAGGCCGAGTTCTGTTCGGTGAAGCGATCGAGGGCCACATCCCGCTCCGTCACGTTCGCGGTGTCTGCGTGCCGGCCAGCATGGGCATCTTCCAGCGCTCGAGCGGCCAGGGTCAGCCAGCTCTGTCGCGCGGCCTGCTGTCCGGCCACCGCCGCCGCTTCCCGCGCGTCGTCGCGGGAGATCGTCGCGGCCGTGTGCAGGTTGGCGTCCACCAGTCGCCCGGCGGTGAAGTAGCGGACCTCGACGTCCCGGCGGCTGGTGGTCACGAGGGTGTCCAGCGACCGCTCCTGGTCGAGGAAGTCGGAGAGGAGCGCCTCCGAGGTGATGGCCTCGCGGAAGTTGACCTCGGCGGCGTTTCGCTGCACCTCAGAGGAATAGAGCAGCGCGCCGGCAACGGCGAGGACGGAGACGAGAACGAGGAACCATGCGCGCACCAGACAGTCATCGACCCCTGCCAGCCACACGAACTACCTCAAAGTGAAGACGGGCTACGCTCGGCGCGTGGGCAGCTTCACCGATCCCCAGCACGAGCTCCAGCCCGAGGAGGTCCAGGAGCTGCTCCAGCGCGGCGAGATCGAGCTGATCGACGTGCGCGAGCCGTACGAGTGGGAGGCCGGGCGGATCGCGGGTGCCCGCCACATCGAGCTGGAGCGGCTGGCCGGGCGCTCGGACGAGATCCCACGCGAGCGGCGCGTGGTGTTCCAGTGCCGCCTGGGAGCGCGCTCGGCCATGGCCACGCAGGCGTTCCGCGCCGCCGGTTGGGACGCGTACAACCTGGACGGCGGGATATTGAAATGGGTCCGGCAGGGCCTGCCGCTGGAGCCCGACGGCGGCCACGTGGCCGACCACTGACTGGCCAGTCAACCAGGACCAGCAGAACGTATACTCGCCAGTAGAGAACGAATGCTGTCTTCGATCGAAGAAGGCATCCGCGCCGTAGCCGCCGGGGAGCTCGTGATCGTGGCGGACGACGAGGATCGCGAGAACGAGGGCGACCTCATCATGGCGGCCGAGAAGGCCACGCCAGAGCAGATCGCGTTCATGATCCGCCACACCAGCGGGATCATCTGCCAGCCGATGACCGGCGAGCGGCTGGACCAGCTCGACCTGCCGCAGATGGTGTCGCAGAACACGGAGTCGAAGCGCACCGCGTTCACGGTCTCGGTCGACGCGTGCGAGGGCACGACCACCGGCGTGTCGGCCGACGACCGCGCGCGAACGGTCACCGCGCTGGCCGATCCCGACACGCGCGCGCAGGACTTCCTGCGCCCCGGCCACATCTTCCCGCTGCGCTACCGCGAGGGCGGGGTGCTCAAGCGCGCCGGCCATACCGAGGCCGCGATCGACCTCGCCCGCCTGGCGGGGCTGCGGCCGTCGGGAATCCTGGCCGAGCTGAACAACGACGACGGCTCGATGATGCGCATGCCCCAGCTCGAGGAGTTCTCGCGACAGCACGGCATCCCGCTGATCACGGTGGCCGACCTGATCGCCTACCGCTTCACCAACGAGCGCATCGTGCGGCAGGAGCGCGAGGCCAAGGTGACCACCGAGCACGGCGAGTGGACCTACCACCTGTTCCGCTCCAGCGTGGCGCCCGGGGAGCACCTGGCGCTGGTGATGGGCGAGATCGACCCCGAGCAGCCCGTGCTCACGCGCGTGCACCGCTCGTGCCTGGCCGGCGACGTGTTCCAGAGTCGCGTGTGCACGTGCGGCGCCAAGCTGCGCGCCTCGCTGCGGCGCATCACCGCCGAGGGCGGCGGCGTGCTTGTGTACCTGCGCGGCTTCGAGTCGCACGTGTTCGGCCGCCACGACACCACCGAGACCCCCGTCGAGGTGGACACCGACCGCGTCTGGCGCGAGCACGGGCTGGGCGCGCAGATCCTCCAGGAGCTGGGCGTGCGCCGGATGCGGCTGATGTCCAACACCTCGGCCAGCTTCGCCGCCCTCAGCGGCTTCGGGCTCGAGATAGTCGAGCGCGTGCCGCTCGTCACGCCCGTCGTGGACGACGAGGACGACCAGACGCTGCCGTCGCTGCTCGCCGACGGCTGAGCCGACTCCGCCTGCCGCCCGCCGCGCCCCGCAAACCGTAGACTCGCGCCCGATGGCGCCGTCGGTGATAGTCGGAGGCGAGCGGGTGGCCCTGACGGCGCCGGAGCGGGAGGAGTTCGTGGACCGCTGGCGCGTGTTCAACGACCCCGTCCTGGCGATGCTGCTGGGGTCGCCGACCATCGGTCAGGGCGCCGAGGTCCGGACGATGCCGCCGACCTCGCGCGAGCATCGGGAGGCCCTCTACGAGGGTCACGTTCGGCGCCGGCTCCTGTGCTTCGACCTGCGGCTCCCGGACGAGGACTTCAGGTGCGTGGGCGAGGCGCATCTGTTTGGCGTCAGCTGGCCGCGCGCGTCGGGCGAGATCAGCGTCGTGGTCTTCGCGCCCGAGGACCGCGGCAAGGGCCTGGGCAGCGAGGGCGCCACGCTGCTCTGCGCGTACGCGTTCGACGGGCTGGGCTTCAACCGCATCGCCACGCGCTTTCCGGCCGACAACGCGGCCGCGACGGCGGCGGCCGAGCGCGCCGGCCCGGTCGTCAACGCGCGCAAGGTGGGGGTGGAGCGCGAGGCGGAGTGGACCTTCGGCGGCCACCGCGACGTCGTGGTCTGGGAGGTCCTCCGCCGCGAGTTCCCGCCGCACCCGGCCACGCGCGAGCTGCGCGAGCCGCCGCCCGCGTTCTAGCGCGCACGAGCGCGCCGATGGCACGGGAGGGGCGGTCGATACACTCGCCGCCTTGATGGTCCCCTCGCTCTCGAAGGCTGGTTCAACGGAGGTTCAGGAATGCCGCTAGTCCCAATGGTGGTCGAGCAGACCTCGCGCGGCGAGCGCTCGTTCGACATCTATTCGCGGTTGCTCAACGAGCGCATCGTGTTCCTGGGCGACCAGGTTGACGACCAGATCGCGAACCTGATCGTGGCGCAGCTCCTGCACCTCGAGTCGGAGGATCCGGACAAGGACATCTCGCTGTACATCAACTCGCCCGGCGGCGGCATCTACGCCGGCCTGGCCATCTACGACACGATGCAGATCATACAGCCCGACGTCACCACCATCTGCTTCGGCATCGCCATGTCGATGGGCTCGCTGCTGCTCGCCGGCGGCACGCCCGGCAAGCGGCTGGCGCTGCCCAACAGCCGGATCCTGATCCACCAGCCCTCGGGCGGCTATCAGGGTCAGTCGGCGGACATCGAGATCCACGCCCAGGAGATCCTGGACCTGCGGCGCCGGATGGACGAGATCTACGCCAAGCACACCAACCAGAGCCTCGAGAAGGTGCACGAGGACATGGATCGCGACCGCTACTTCAAGCCTGACGAAGCGGTCGAGTACGGGTTGATCGACCGGGTCATCGAGCACCACTAGCTTCGCCGCGCCAGCCTTGGGCTGGCGAAACAGCCGGGTTCGGGGTTATGTTGGAGGTGCGTCGAGCTATGGACAGCCGACGCCACCCGGCTGAATTGACCAGGACTTGAGCGAGAGCACCACCCGGCAAGGCCGGCTCAGCAGCCTGCGTCGGCTCTCCGACGAGGAGCTGGCCGCCGAGGTAGCGGGCGGGGACGAGCGCGCGGCGCGCGTGCTGCTCGAGCGTTTCGAGGAGCCCGTGTACCGCTACACGCTCGCGATGGTGCGCGACGTCGACGTCGCGCGCGAGGCCGCCGGCAGCGCGCTGCTCGAGGCCCACCGCGCGCTGCACGCCAACGAGCACTCCGACCGCGTGGCGCCGTGGCTGTTCCGGATCGCGCGCACGTCGGCGGAGGTCGCGCGCGAGCGCGCGAACGGGGACCGCGCCGCCCAGATAGCGGCCGAGGCCGGAGACGACGATCGCGTGCGGCTGGAGCAGCTCCTGGAGCGACTCGGGGCTCTCAGCTCGCTGGAGCTGTCGGCGCTGCTCTTGCGCGAGCTCGCGCGGCTCGACTACGTGGGGATCGCGACGGCCACCGGCAGCCGTCCTCCGTCCGCCCGGAAGGCCGTCTTCACCGCGCGGCTCACGCTTCAGGGCGACGACGGGGCGGCTGGCGAGCACTGCGACGAGATCCGCGCCGCGATGTCGAAGGCCGAGGTCGGCTTCCGCGAGCGCCGCTCGATCTCCTCGCACCTGGAGGAGTGCCCCGTCTGCGGCCAGTTCGCCTCCCAGCTCGAGCAGCGGCCGGAGGATCTGAGGACGCTGTTCCCGCCGGCTTCGGGCTCGCTCGTAGCCGAGTTGCTCCCGTCGATGGCGGGCGGTGCGGGCGGCGCCGCAGGGGCCGCGGCCGCCGCGGCTGGTGGAGGCTTGGGAGTCGGCGGAGGGCTTCGGTCCGGTGGAGGGTCGGGATCCGGTGGAGGGTCCGGGTCCGGCAACGGGCCGGGGGCAGGATCAGGAGCCGGCGACGGCGCGCGCAGGTCCAGGCGCAAGGTGCGCCGCGGCGCAGGGCGCTCCCGGATGCTCGTCCCGGTGATCCTCCTATTGCTGCTGGTCGGAGCGGCGATCGCCTCCGCCCTCGCGCTCCGCGACGGCGGCAACAGCAAGCACAGCAAGGCCGCCGCCGCGCCCGCGGCGGCGCAGGCGAACGGGTCCGGGGCGCAGTCCGGGGCCAAGGCCGGGTTGGGCGCCAAGGCGAAGGCCGCCGCCAAGGCCAAGGCCAAGGCCGCCGCCAAGGCGAAGGCCGCTGTCAAAGCCAAGGCGGCCGCCAAGGCAAAGGCAGCTGCCAAGGCAAAGGCAACTGCCAAGGCCAAGGCAGCTGCCAAGTCGAAGGCCGCCGCCAAAGCGCACCGAGCACCTCACGCGGCCGCCGTGCCCCCGGGCAACAAGTCGCGCAACGGCGCGACGCGCAAGGGACCAGCCAAGCACCACGCCACGCCCGCCGCCCCCAGCCACTCCGCGTCCCCGGGCGCAAGACACACCACTCCTGCGCCGCGGGGCTCCGGTTCTGAGACGGCCAAGCGCGCGCCGTGCCCGCCCGGCCCCGAGGCCTCACCGGCACGGTCCGCGTACTCGGGCCGCGCGGGAGCGGTGCAGTCCGCGCTTCGCCCGTGCGCGCACGCCGCGCGGGCGGCGGGAGGCCTGGCGGCCACGGGGCTCGAGCTGTCGCTGGTGATCGGCGCGGCGCTCTGCCTGCTCGCGCTCGGGTTCGGATTGCGCCGATTGGTCGCGCGCAGCCACTATACTTGAGATCGCAAGTACCGCGATCATGAGCCCAGCAAACGCACAGATCATCCCCGCACGCGCCCTCCGCGGAGTTCCGCCGGCATGGGTGCGGCTGCTGCGCGCGCACGCCACGCTCCGCCGCAGCATGGACGCCAACCTGCTGGCCGAGCACGACCTGACCATCAACGACTACGAGGTGCTGCTGGCCCTGGCGCACGCTCCCGACCGGCGCATGCGCCGTGTGGACCTGGCGGACCAGGTCCTGCTCACGCAGTCCGGCATCACCCGGCTGCTCCAGGGGTTGGAGGGCACCGGGCTCGTGGAGCGCGGCAGCTGCGCCACGGACGGCCGCGTGGTCTACGCGCTGCTCACCGACGAGGGCTACCAGCGCCTGCGCGACGCCTCGCGAACGCACCTCGACGACATCCGCTCCCTCTTCAGCGCGCGCTTCTCGCAGGAGGAGCTCGAGACGCTGGAGCGACTGCTGGGCCGCGTCCTGGAGGACCCCGAGGCCGAGGCAGCCGACTGCGGCGTGGACTAGTCGCAGCCCGCGAAATCGGGTGCAGCTTTTTCTGACCTATAGGTCATACAAAGCTGCTCATGACGAGACCTACGATTGACCGCCATGCCCGCGCAGCCCACCGTCGACACGCTGACCGTGGCCGACGAGCCGGGGCTCTGGCGCGAGGTCGGCTTCGAGGTGGGCGACGACGGCGTCTGCGCGATCGGCACCGTCCGCGTCCGGCTGGCGGGCCGGGACGCCGGACGCGGGATCGTGGGCTGGTCGGTGCGCGGCCTTGGCACCACCGATCTGGACGGGCTCCCCACCGAGCTCTCCGACGCCTCGCCGCACGAGTCGGCGCCGACCCATCCCAACGGGGTCGAGTCGTTCGACCACCTGGTGGCCTTTACGCCGGACCGCGCGCGCACGGCAGGGGCCCTTCAGGCGGCCGGCATGGACCTCCGCCGGCTGCGCGACGAGCCGACCCCGGCGGGCGGCGGCTTCCAGGCGTTCTTCCGCCTGGGCGAGGTCATCCTCGAGGTGATCGAGTACCCGTCCGAGTCTCCGCGCGCCGCCCAGCGCGACGCACCGGCTCGTTTCTGGGGCCTTGCGCTGAACGTTCAGTCGCTCGGCCGGGCCACGGAGCTGCTCGGCGATCGCCTCAGCGAGCCGCGCGACGCTGTGCAGGCCGGCCGGCAGATCGCCACGATCCGCCGCGCCGCGGGCCTGGCGGTGCCGATCGCGCTGATGACGCCGGGGCCCGGAGCCGCGTGAGCCAGCTCGTGCTGTGGGACGTCGACGGCACGCTGGTGGACTCCGCTCAGCTCGGGCGCGACGCGTTCCTGGAGGCGTTCGAGACGGTGACCGGCGGGCCGCCGCTGGGCGTGGTCCCGTTCGCCGGCCGAACCGACCTGGAGATCGCGCACGACATGCTCGAGGCCGCCGGGCTTGACGCCGGCGAGGAGCTGCTCGATCGCTTCGAGGAGGAGCTGGTGGCGGCGATGGGCGCACGGGCGGACGAGATGCGCGAGCGCGGCCGCGCGCTGCCCGGGGCTCACGCCGCGCTGGAGCGGCTGGCGGCCGAGCCGG
>JAXDIC010000091.1:0-2978 GCA_034664185.1 Thermoleophilaceae bacterium | reverse complement strand
AGTTCGACAAGGGCTACATCTCGCCCTACATGGTCACCGACCAGGAGCGCATGGAGGCGGTCCTCGAGGACCCGTACATCCTGATCGCCAACCAGAAGATCGGCTCGGTGCGCGACATCCTGCCGGTTCTGGAGCAGGTCATCCAGTCGGGCAAGCCGATCCTGATCATCGCCGAGGACGTGGAGGGCGAGTCGCTCGCCACGCTCGTGGTCAACAAGCTCCGCGGCACCTTCACCGGCGTCGCGGTCAAGGCACCGGGCTTCGGCGACCGCCGCAAGCGCATGCTCGAGGACATAGCGATCCTCACCGGCGCCGAGGTGATCACCGAGGAGATGTGGCTCAAGCTCGAGAACACGCAGCTCTCGCAGCTTGGCCACGCTCGTCGCGTGGTGGTCACCAAGGACACGTCCACGATCGTGGACGGGGCCGGCGATTCCGAGGCGATCAAGGGCCGCATCAACCAGATCAAGTCCGAGATCGAGAACACCGACTCGGACTTCGACCGCGAGAAGCTGCAGGAGCGGCTGGCCAAGCTGGCCGGCGGCGTCGCGGTCGTCAAGGTCGGAGCGGCCACCGAGACGGAGATGAAGGAGAAGAAGCACCGCGTCGAGGACGCGCTGCAGGCCACCCGCGCGGCCCTCGAGGAGGGCATCGTGCCGGGAGGCGGCGTGGCTCTGCTGCGCGCGGTCAAGTCGATCAAGGTCGACGCGATCGACGACGCCGACGAGCAGACGGGCGCCAAGATCATCGTGCGCTCGCTGGAGGAGCCGGTTCGCCAGCTGGCCCACAACGCGGGCCTGGAGGGCTCGGTTGTCGTCAACGACGTGCGCAAGGCCAAGGCCGGGCACGGGCTCAACGCCGACACCGGCGAGATCGTCGATCTCGTGGCGGCTGGCGTGATCGACCCCGCAATGGTCACGCGCTCCGCGCTCCAGAACGCGGCGTCCATCGCCAAGAACATCCTGACGACGGAGGTCGTCGTCGCCGAGATGCCTGAGAAGGAATCTGGCGGCATGCCCGGCGGCATGCCGGGCGGCATGGACGGGATGATGTAGCCGGTCCGTACCGCGCAGCAGCTGTTCACGAGGGCCCCGCTGGATGGCGGGGCCCTCGGTCGTTCTGGGGCCTAACGCCGCCGCCGCCGGCTGACCCGCTGGATGGCCTCCAGCTCCTCGATGTCCACGTCGTCCTTGGGGCGTCCGGCCGCGCGCTTCATCGCGATCAGGTCCTGGATCGATGCCACGAGCACCGCAAACACTCCGACGCGGACCCGCTGCGCGTCGCGGCGCAGGCGCTCATAGGCTGGAGCGCCGTTGGGCCTGATCAGGACGTCGAGGGCGCCGGCGCTGGTGGTGAGGGTGAGGATCTCGAGCTTGGCCAGGGCTCGGGCGTCGGGCACGAACGGGACGTCCTCCTCCACGCCGCGCAGGCGCGCGTCCAGCTCCACGAGCGCCTGGCCCAGCGCCTCGAGGTTCGCTTCGTCGGTCGCCGGGCAGACGTCCAGGTCGAACGTCGCCCGACCCGAGCCCCAGAGGACCGAGGCGATGCCGCCGATGACCACGTAATCGACGCCATGCGAGGTGAGCGTGCCGAGCAGCCGCTCGACGTCCAGCTCAGCGGCGCTTGTCACGGGCCCGCGCGGCGGCGCCGACCAGCGGGGCCAGGCTGCGCTGGGAGGCCTGGAACGCGCGCAGCCGCTCGGCCGGCTCGAGCTTCAGGTTCTCCGCGATCAGGGTCTCGTCGACGCTCGAACGGACCGGGGACGCGGTCAACTCGAGCTGGTGGCCCGCGGCCCTCAGCGCGCGGTCGACGGTCGCCAGAGTGGGGTTGGCGCCGGCTCGCTCAAGGCGAGCCACGGCGGCCTGGGTGGTCCCCATGCGCTCGGCCAGCTCGGCCTGCGTGAGGCCCGCGGCGCGACGGACCCCCCTCACGAGCTCGGGTGCCGATGACTCCACACCAAGGATTATAACTACTGCGCGATATCAGCTAAAAGGTATAACGGTCACGGCGCTCCCAGCACCGCCCGCATCGCCCGCGGCTTCACGCCGAGCGCCTCCGCGTCGGCCGTCCCGCGCTCGCTCAGCATCGGGATCTCCATCAGCGCGGCCTCCTCCCAGGTGGCGAAGGCCGACTGGCCGGTCACGGCCTCCAGCGCCTGCAGGATCGTGCGAACGAGCGGCAGCGGCAGGTGCAGGAGCCGCCGCTGGCGGCGCAGGGCGCGGAGGGTCTCGCGGGCGATCTCGTCGTAGGACAGCCTCTCGGGGCCGGCCAGCTCGTAGCGTTCGCGTGGCTGGCCGTTGCCCTCCAGGGCGGCCATGACGCACGCCGCCGCGTCGTCGGCCCAGATCGGCTGGTACTCCGCGCGCCCGGATCCCGAGATGGGCATGGCCGGCAGGAGCGACATCCGCTCCAGCAGCCTGATCCAGGGGTCGCGCGGCGAGTAGACGATCGACGGCGCGAAGACGATCGTGCGCAGCGGCGACTCCTCCACCGCGCGCTCGGCCAGCGCCTTCGCGCGGAAGAAGCGCGCCGGCCCGTGCAGCGACGCGCCGAGCGCCGAGGCGAACACGAACCGCTCGACGCCCGTCCTCTCCGCGGCGCGAAGCAGGCGCAGCGTGGCCACGGCGTTCAGCTCCTCCAGCGACGCGCGCGGCTGGTCGCGGATGGCCGCGGCCAGGTGCACGACGGTGTCCACGCCGCGCAGGGCGTTCCGGAACGACGCGGGCTCGGCCAGGTCCCCCAGCGCGATCTGCACGCGCACGCGGTCGGGCCCCAGGCGCCTTGGCTCGCGCACGAGGCAGCGCACGCGCTCCCCAGAGGCGGTCAGTCGCCGAAGCAGCGCGGAGCCCATGTTGCCGGTCGCGCCGGTCAGGAGGATCACGGCGCCAGCCTACTCAGGCGTGCGCGCCACGATGACTACCCGCCAGGGCGAACGCTCGTTGCGGTGCACGTCGGGCGCGTGGAAGCCCGCCTGGCCG
>JAXDIC010000020.1:0-48712 GCA_034664185.1 Thermoleophilaceae bacterium | reverse complement strand
CCGATCAACTCCCAGCCGCCGCCGCTGGACACGCCGCTGCGTCCGAACGGCCCGATTAAGCACGTGTTCTACATCGTGCGCGAGAACCGCACCTACGACCAGGTCCTCGGCGACGACCCGCGCGGAGACGGCGACCCGCGCTACTCGATCTTCGGCAAGTCGGTGACGCCTAACGCGCACGCGCTGGTCCAGCGCTTCCCGCTGATGGACCGCTTCTACGCCAACGCGGAGGCGTCGATCGACGGTCACTACTGGACGGCCGCGTCAACGACCTCGGACTACGTGGACAAGACGTGGCGGCAGAACTACGCGGGCCGCGGCTACCCGACCGACGCCTGGTTCTACCAGATCGCCTATCCCCAGACGGGGTTCATCGTCGACCGAGCGGACGAGCAGGGCGTGAGCTGGGCCAACCTGGGCGAGGGCGTCATCCACCTGAACATCCTGCCGGGGGACAAGGACCGGTCGCAGGCGGACCAGGCCGGGGTGCAGCGCCGCTACTCGAAGTCGGACCTAGGCGCCCTGACGCCCGGCGGCTGCTACGACCCGTTCATCGGGAGTGACGACATCGCCAGCGCGGGCCACGTGCCCACCCGCCTCTACGACTCGTCGAAGCCGATCGGCGCGCCGGAGCCGTCGCTGTCGCGCTTCGACTGCTTCAACGCGAAGTTCCAGCAGTGGTCGGCCGCCAATTCGCTGCCGAGCCTCGTGTACATGACGCTGCCGAACGACCACACGAACGGCGCGTCGCCCAACCACCATTCGCCGCGCGCGATGCTGGCCGACAACGACCGGGCGCTGGGTCAGGTGGTGGACCTGATCTCACACTCGAAGTACTGGAAGGACTCCGCGATCTTCGTGGTCGAGGACGACTCGCAGGACGGCATGGACCATCAGGACGCGCACCGGATACCGGCATTGGTCATCAGCCCCTACGCCAAGCGCGGGACCGTTCTCCACACCCGCTACGACTTCCCCTCGGTCGTCCGCTCGATCGAGCTGATCCTGGGGCTGCGGCCGCTCAACCTGTTCGACACCCAGGCCACGCCGATGTACGACGCGTTCGGCTCGACTCCCTCGAACTCCGAACCCTTCAGCGCACTGCCGGCCAGCTACCCGCTGCTCGAGGAGAATCCCAAGAGCGCCACGTCCGCGGTCGCGCGTCAGGGGAACCGCTACGACACGAGCATCGCTGATCGCATCCCGAACCGGCTACTGGATCGCGTGGTGTGGGCGTCGGTGCATGGGCCGAGGTCGAAGCCGCCTCCGGTAGGGCCGGGAGGTGGGTCCGAGCCGTAGGACGGCGCCTATGCCGCACGCAGCCTGCGGTCAACGCGGTGGTGGTAGCGTGCAGACAGCCGAATCGCTCGTCAGGACTCTTTCTCTCTTTCCTCTCGCGCGCCCACTTAGAGGGACCGGAAGGTCTGAGGGCCATGACGATTCACGACCGGCGAGCGTCCACCACCGAGTCGATACGACGACGGACCGGGGTGTACCGGTTCGGAGACAACGTGCGCGCAGGGCGGATCATCGCAGCCCCGCGGCGTTTTGGGCCGCGCCCGAGCGTCGGGCGAGCGTGGGTCAACGGGCGCGAGGTGGGCGGTAAGGATCCTCGCTACCGGCACCTGGACGACTCGTACGACTAGCCTGTTTGATCGACAGGCTTTACGGGTCGGCATTTCACATTCCACCCTCGACGTGCCGCCACTCGACCTGAATTCTCCGGGATGTCGGTTCACACCTATCTCGAGTTGAGTCAGACGCACACCCTGCCTAGCGAGGCCGGCCTTACCAGGGGGGAAAACTGTCTGTCAAGACCCCCCGATTCGGGGGGTCTAATCGAGGTGTCAACGGACCGAGGATGCGAAATAACCGCGCTTTGATTAAGAAGGTGGTCACCTCCGTATTAGCACCGTGAGTTCGCCACACGAAGAAGAAACCCTGAGCCTCGCCGCGGCAGTCTTCCGTGCGTTCGGCGTCACTGACGGGGTGTTCGTCTTTCTGAAATCGGGCGAAGACGAGATCATGTTCGCCGTAACTCCGGAGATCGCGGCGAAACTTCCGGAAGCAAGGGTCGTGCGGGCCCTGACGGACGTGCTCAAGCGCAAGGTGTTCTTGTCGACAGCTTGGAACACCTGGCCGGAGCTCGTGCAGCCACTTCCGTTCCCTCACTTGGACTGAGCATTGATCAGGACCAGGACGTCGGCGATGCAGGGTATTCCAGGACCGGAACTTGATCGGCGGCGTTGACAGCTCGGCGACCCTACCGGGAGGTCACTTTGGTCATCTGCGCGCGTTCGCCTCATGCGCCACGCGCAGACGCCGCTTCGCTATGTCCGGCCCCCGTAGTTCGGTCCACTTCGTCCGTCGTACTCACCGACTCTGAGTGGCGAATGTAGGGTCGTGTCGTCCGAAGCGAGGGCGCGACCCTGGCCGAGGTAGGGGAGCGCTTCGGCGTCTCGGCAGCGCGAGTGTCCCAGCTGTTCGGCCGAGCTGGTCTGCGGACGAGGCCCGCGGGACGCTCTCCCCGGCAGCGCGAGCGCGAGCCACGCCCGCGGGAGCGTGGCCGCAGAGCGCGAGAACAGGCGCGCGCCCGACGAGAAACGACAGATGCACGCGCTGTACGCGCAGGGCGCGACGCTTCAGGACGTCGGGAGGCAATTCGGGCTGACGGGCGAGCGGGTGCGTCAGATCTTCGCTGCCGCAGGCCTGCCGACCCGGGATCGCCGTGAGATGTGGGTGCCGCGCCGCGATGCCCAGCTGAGCCGCGCCAGCGAGATCGCTGCGGCGTACGAGCGGCTCGGGAGCATGGCCGCCGTGAAGAAGGAGCTCGCGATCCCGTTGACCGTGGTCAGCGAGATCGTCCATCGCGAGGACTTGATCCGCCGACGGCATCGGCGTCCCCGATATCGATACTCATACGAAGAGCTGCTCACGCGCTTGAGGGAGGCGGCCAAGGCGCACGGAGGCCCGCTCACGATCGCCGCCTACGAGCGGATAGCGCGGAGCAGCGTCAGGCGCCGGCGGAGCTGGCCGATGCCTCAGACCTACTACCTCCGCTTCGGTTCATGGCCGGAAGCGATCAGCGCCGCGGTACTCCCGGCAGCCGACTGGCACCGGCGTGGAGGTCACCGGTACTCGAGGGAGGACTGCGTGACCGCGGTCGCGCGGGCCGCCTCCCATGTCGGGAAGGAGCCCACGATCCGCGAGTACGACGCTTGGGCGAAGGCCCGAGATGGCGTTCCGAGCTTTACGACGGTGATCAATAGATGCGGGACCTGGCGGACCGCGCTGCGCGCTGCCGGCCTCAGTAATCGCCGAGGTTCGTAAAGACGCCGTCGTAGAACGGGATGGCCTGCCCCTTCGCGCCGGGGCAGGTGTTCAGCCCGGTTCCCGAGCGCGCCAGCGTGCGCGGGGACATGGTCGGAGACGACACCGTCGGGGCTCCGAAGACGGCGGAGCTGCGCGGCGGCCCGGGTCCCACGCAGGTGGATCCGTTCCAGCCGTTCCCCTGGCCGAAGTACTCGTGGAAGTTGAATGCGGTCTGGATCCAGCCCTGGCCCGGTGCTTGGAGCTGGCCCAGGTAGCGGTCGGCGCCCCCGTCGATCGACGCCCACGCTGACCACCAGCGGTTGGTGTCGTCGGTCCGGTTGGACTTGATCAGCTTCATCCGGACGTGCCGGTTGGTGATCCCGGTGCCTACCGGCGTCTGGCACTGGAAGGCGCCGCCCCCCTCGGTCGTGTGCGTGCACGTCGTGCCGGAGGGCGCGCTGAAGCCGGTCGCCCCGAACATCGAGAAGTGGTAGGTGTTGACCCCCCCGGGCGTCTGGATCCCCAGGTAGCCCGTAGGGCCGTAGATCTTCGTCCACTGGATGTTCCAGAACGTGTCGACGTTCCAGTTGGTCACGACGATGTCCTGCTCCCAGTTGGTGAAGAACGCGCCGGGCATCGACCAATACGCGGACGCGGAACCGCGCTGGTACTGCGCCCCAGCCGCAGACGCGGCCATCACGAGGGAGCAGATGAGGGCCAGGGTTAGAAGGAGGGCCTTCCGCACGGCTCCACCCTCCTTCACCGGTGCGTATGTAGTCAACCCCCAAACGGGGGTTCGTGTCAGGGAAACAGAACCCGGTACCTGGCGCTCCCGACCAGGCGCCCGCTGCTCACGGCAGCGAGCGCGACCCAGCGGCAGCGGTCCACCGGCGGACCTCGGAAGAGGACCGTGGAGCGGCCCACCAGATGGCGGTACAGAACGTATGTATCCCGCCGGCTACGGCGCGCCATCCCGTCCGCCCTGAAGCGTCTGAACAGCCAGGCATCGCCCTGGCCGTAGGCGAAGTACTGCAGCGCGGTATCGAGCAGGCCGGTGGCGAATCGCTTGTGCACCACCGCCTCGGGCGCGGCCGCGTAGCGGTAGCCGGCCTGATGTGCCCGCCACGTGAGCGCGACGTCCTCGCCGGTGAGGCTGCCCTCGTCGAAGCCGCCGAGAGCGTCGAACACGTCGCGCCAGATCCCGAAGTTGGACCCCGACGCGCGGGGGAGGTAGTCGTGGAAGGGCGCCGTGGGGTCGTGGACACCGAAGCACTCCCGCGACCGCTCGTCGTTGAGGCGCGCGGCCTCCTCGCCCCCGCCAACGAGGTCGGCGCCGGCGGCGGCCGCGACCAGCGCGCGCAGCCAGTCCGTGCAGACCACGTCGTCGGCGTCGCAGAAGGCGAGCAGGTCACCACTCGCCTCGCGCGCGCCCACGTTCCGCGCGGCTCCCGGCCCGCGACCCGGGGATCGCGCCACGACCCGGCCAAGCGCCCGCTCGCGCGTCCACGCCGACGCCAGCTCGGCGCTGCCGTCGCGCGAGCCGTCGTCGGACACGACCAGCTCCCAGTCGCCCGGATAGTCCTGCGCGGCGACCGCGTCGAGCTGCTCGCGCAGGTGCCGGCGCTCGTCCCGCACCGGCACCACGACGCTGACCAGACGCGGCCGGCGGTCGCCGTCGCTCACGGCTTGGTCGGCCGGGCCACGGCCGGCACTCCCACGGCCGTGTGGCCCGCGGGAATGTCATCGATCACCACGGCGTTGGCTCCGACTCGCGCGTCGTCCCCGACGCTCACGGCGCCCAGGATCTGCGCGCCGGCGCCCACGTCGACCCGGTCACCCAGGCGCGGCGCGTCGAGCGGACGATCGCGATAGCGGTTGCCGATGGTCGTGCCCTGGCGGACGATGCAGTCGTCGCCCAGCCGGGCAAACCCGTGGATGATGATCGCACCCTGGTGCTCGATGATCGGGCGGCGCCCGAGTTCGACCGCGTACGGCAACTCGATCGAGTAGCGGTTGCGAACCCAGCGGTAGAGCACCCTGTGCAGGAACCGGCCGCACCGGTGAAGCGGGCGCGGCGTGTCGAGCTGGAGGTTGCCCAGCCGGTGTACGGCCACCGCGCGGAAGCCCGGCCGGGTCCAGTCGCGCTCGTGCGCGATCCAGTCCTCCTTGAGGAGCTGCCAGAACGACATGGTCGGATCCGGCAGGCCACGTGGGAGGCTCACAGGCGCTCCGCGGCCCGCGGCGCCACGCGCGCGAACACCGCCCCGCCGAGCAGCAGGAGCGCGAAGCAGATGCCGCAGGAGACCACCAGCCAGCCGGATCCGCCGGCGACGGACGCGGCGCTGAGCGCGCTGGGATCGACGACCGCGTGGCCCATCTGCGTGAAGATCGTGGCCAGCGGGTCGAACCTGACCACGTCGGCGCGCACGCTCGATGGGAGGAAGCTGACCGTGTACAGGATCGGCGACCCGTAGAACAGCATCTGGCCCAGCACCGTCCAGATCTGGTCGATGTCCCGGAAGCGCACGTAGAGCGCGGCGGCGAGCAGCGTCACGCCGGTGGTGAGCACGGCGAGCATCCCGATCAGCAGGGGCAGCTCGAGCCACGACAGTCGTGGGGGAGCGCCGACCAGCACCGAGAGCGCGACCACGGCGACCAGGTTCATCCCGAGGTCGAGCAGCGCGCGGAGGACCACGCCGAGCGGCACGGCGGATCGCGGTATCGGGAGCTTGCGCAGCAGATCCGCGTTGCGCACGAGGCACAGCACCCCCGACGTGGTCGCGTCGAGGAAGAAGCCCCACAGCACCAGCGCAGTGAGCAGGTAGAGCGCATAGTGGTTCACCCGGTTGTCGAAGTGCGCCACGTTGGTGAACACGACGTAGAGCAGTCCGAACACGAGCAGCGGGCGGGTGATCGACCAGAAGTAGCCGAGCTTGGCGTCGAGGTACTTGAGCTTGAACTCGATCATGGCGAGCCGGAACGCGACGGCCCACAGCCGCCGCCATTTGCCCAGCACCGGCTTCCGGCGCGGCGGGGCCGGCGGGCGCGCGGGAGTGCCATGGACGACCGCGGGGCCCTCGTTGGGCCTGGCGTTCAGCTCCTCGTACGCGACCGCCACCGCTTCCGGATCGCCGTCCAGGACCAGCTCGCCGTGGTGGAGGAGCAGCGCCCGGTCGCAGAGCCGGCGCACCGACGCCATGTCGTGGGTGACAAGCACGAGCGTGCGGCCGCTGGCCTTCAGCTCGACGAAGCGCTGGAAGCAGCGCTCCTGGAACCCCACGTCGCCGACCGCGAAGACCTCGTCGAAGAGCAGCACGTCGGCGTCGATCTGCGTGGTGAGCGCGAACGCCAGGCGCAGCGTCATCCCCGACGAGTAGTTGCGGAGCTTGAGCCCGGCGAAGTCCTCCAGCTCCGCGAACCTCAGGATCTCACTCTGGCGACGGCGCATCTCGCGCGCCGACGCGCCCATCATGACGCCGCTCGTGACGAGGTTGTCGCTGGCGCTCAGGCCGGGCTGGAACCCCACGCCGAGCTCGATGAAGGGCGCAACGCGCCCATTCACCTCCACCTGGCCTCCGTCGACGGGATAGATTCCGGCGATGCAGCGCAGCAGTGTGCTCTTGCCGCTGCCGTTGCGGCCCACGATGGCGACGAACTCCCCCGGCGAGATGTCGAAGCTCAGCTCGCGGAGGGCGCGGAGGACGGCGGGCGGCTGGCGGCGCCTGGGACGCAGTACCTGCTCGCGAAGCGTGTGCGCCCGGCCGGCATGAGGCAGAACGAAGCTCTTGTCGACTCCGCGCGCGCTGACGGCGAGGACGTCGGCCCGGGTGGCCCCGACGCGGGATCGGGCGGCAGACGGGGCGAGCTGGTCGGACAACGGCGCCACGATACTCCACGCCGGTGGTACCGGCTGCGGCGGTCGCGCCGCGCGGTCTACGCCGTCCCGGCCAGCTCGTGATGGAGCTCGACCAGCGGCCGCGCCACCCGCGGCCAGTCGAAGCGGCGCTCCACCAGGGCGCGGCCCGCGATCGAGAGCCGCTCCGCCAGCGCGCGATCCTCGAGCACTCGCGCGGCCTGGTCGGCCAGGTCGCCCGGCCGCTGGCCGAGCAGCACGTGCTCGCCGTCCCGCAGCCCGAGCCCGTTGACCGCGAACGGCGTCGCGACGACCGGCACGCCCGCCGCCAGCGCCTCGAGCGCCTTGAGGCGCGAGCCTCCGCCGGCACGGATCGGCAGCACCGTGACCCCCGCCCAGCGCAGATGGGGCAGGACGTCCGGAACGGCGCCGGTCACCTCCACCCCGGGCCCCGCGCGGGCGAGCAGCTCCGGCGCCGGGTCCCTTCCCACCAGCCGAAGCGACGCGCCGGGGAGGCGGGCGCGCAGGAGCGGCATGACCCGGTCGACCAGCTCGACCGCCGCCTCGAGGTTGGGGCGCCAGAGGTAGTAGCCGACAAAAACGACGTGGGGCTCCGGCGTGGGCGGCGCGTGCGGGGTCGCACTCAGGTCCACCCCGTTCGGCACGACAACCGCACGGGCGCCGTAGCCCTCGAACAGCTCCGCCTCCGCCTCGGTGGGGACGGTGACGGCGGCGGTCGACCGCGCGGCGCGGCGCTCGGCGGCCACGGCCTTGGCGTGCTCCAACCGCCACCACACGCGCCTGCCGCGGCGCGAGTCCGTCCGGGCCATGGTGGCGGTCACGTCCGTCCAGGCATCGTGCGCGTCCAGCACCACCGGGCAGCCGGCGTCCGCGGCCATCGGGAGCACCGCGAGCGTGTGTGCCTGCACCGTGTCCCAGCGCCCCGCCCGCACGAGCGCGCGCATGGCGGGGCTGTGCCACTGGGCGACCGACCACGGCTCCCGGATCGCGCGGAGGCGCGCGCGGCTGCTGCTCCACTCGAGGGGAACGTGCCGTATGTCGAAGGGCTCGTCGTGACGGGGCACCGGCTGGTGGCCGAGCGCCACCAGATCGACCTCGGCCACCTGGCTGAGCGCACGGGCCAGGTGCAGGATCCGAAGCGGAAGCCCCGAGCGCGCCGGCACGACGGGCTCGAACGCCATGACGAGCGTGCGCACCGGCTACTTCTAGACGATTGAGCGAGGAGACGCTCACCGATGTCTCGGTCATCGTGCCGGCGTTCCGGTCCGAGTGCACGCTGCCGGGTTGCGTGGCCAACCTGCTGGCCCAGCGCTTCGCGGGCCGCTTCGAGGTGATCGTCGTGGCCAGCGCCGACGACCCCCGCGACCTCCCGCGCCTGGACCCGGATCCGCGGCTGAAGGTGGTGGCCGTCACGCCCCGCCATTCGGCCGCGCGGGCGCGGAACATGGGGGCGGCACTGGCTCGAGGCCGCCTGCTTGCCTTCACCGATTCCGATGTGACTGCGCCGCCGGGGTGGCTGACCCGCATGTGCGAGCGGGCCGCCGGGGTGCGGTGCGTGGCCGGCAGCGTGATCAACGGCACTCCTGACAGCAGGGCCGGCACGGTGGAGTACCTGGTGGAGTTCTCGGACCTTCACCCTCATCGGAGGCTCCAGGCCCAGCACGGCGCGACGTGCAACCTGCTCCTGCCACGCGAGGTCTGGGAGCGCTTCGGCCCGTTCCCCGAGGACCTGGGCGCCTGCGAGGACACGCTGCTGACATGGCGGCTGCGAGAGGCGGGGCTGTTCGTCTTCGCGCGCGAGGCGCCGATCGTGCACCACAACCGCCGCCGATTGCCGACGGTGCTGGCGCACCAGTACGCGCTCGCGGCGGGACACGCCCGCCTCGAGAGACGCCTGGGCCATGTCCCCGCTCGTCCCGGCCGGACCGCGATCCGGCGCACGCTGAGGCGGGTCGGCTATCTCTACGGCAACCTGGCCGACTGGGCGCCGCGAGAGCACGAGCGCGCGCGGCAGCTCTTCCCCCTGGTGCTGCTCGGCTTCGGCGCGTGGGGCCTTGGCCTATGGAGCGAGAGTCGCCGCGATGCTCCCTAGTCCCAGCGATCTGGGGGTGGTCGTCGTGACGCACCAGAGCTCACGGGACCTGGAGGCCTGTGTGCGGGCGCTGCTCGATCACCAGGGGGACCTGGAGCCGCGCCTGGTGGTGTCGGACGCGGGGTCGACCGATGGCGTGGCGGAGCTGGCCGCGCGGCTGCCGCTCCACTTCCTGCCGGGCCCCAACCGCGGGTTCGCGGCCGCCGTGAACCGCGCACTGGCCGATCCGGCGCTGGCCGGCGCTCGCTGGGTGCTGCTGGTCAACCCGGACGTGCGGATGGTCGAGGGCTCGCTCTCGCAGCTGTTGGCGCGCTGCGACGCACTGCCCCCGGTTGCCATCGCGACGGTGCGCACGGTCGACCAGCACGGCGATCTGGTCCTGAACCTCGGTCGGCCGGTGAGCCTTCGCCAGTGGATGCGGATGGCCCTGCGTGGCGTGGGGGGCGATTGGTACTCGGAGCCCGAGCGCTACGCCGGCGAGGCGACCGCCGCCTGGGCGGCCGGCAGCTTCCTGCTCGTGCGGCGGGACGTGCTGGACGACCTGGGCGGCCTCGACGAGCGGTTCTTCCTCTACTCGGAGGAGGTCGACCTGTGCGCGCGCGCGCGCCAGGCCGGATGGCAGGTGCGGTACCTGCCGTCCGCCACCGTGGTGCACCCGCTGGCGGGACGGTCGCTCGACGCCCACCAGATTCGGCTCCTCGCGTGGTCGCGGCTCGTCTACCTGCGGAAGTGGCATCGCGCGCCCGCCCGGCTCGCCCTCCGGGCGGCGCGGGTCCTGATGATTCTGCGCTCGCTGGTCCAGGACATGCTTCGGGGGATTTCGCCGCGGGCCCAGTGGACGGAGCTGCTGGCCACGCTGCGCTTCGACCCGGCGCGCTACGGCGCCGCGCCCCTGCCCGAGGGGCGGCGCACGCGGCCCGTCCCCACGCGGTGACGCCCCTTCGCCTGCTGACCCTCTGCGACCTGGCCTTCCTGCCGCAGGCCCTGGTGCTGCATCGGTCGCTGCGGGCCGTCGCTCCCGAGGCGTGCCTGCGGGTGCTCGCCGTCGATGACGACGTGGCGCGGTTCTGGCGGGATCGAGCCGACCCGACCGTCTCCGTGACCACGGCCGGCGAGTTGGAGGCGCTCGACCCGGAGCTGCCGGCCGCCCAACCGGGGCGCTCGAGACGCGAGTGGTGCTGGACGCTGGCGCCGGCACTCTGCCGCGCGGAGCTCGCCTCGGTGCCCGAGGACGCCGCGATCGCCTTCGTCGACGCCGACATCGCGTTCTTCTTGCATCCCGGCGCACTGGTCGAGGCGATGGGCTCGGAGTCCGCGCTGCTGATCCCGCATCGCTACGACCAGCCGTTCTCCAACTCAGAGACCCCGCAGTGGCTGGAGGCTCGCTACGGGTCCGTGAACGGCGGGACCGTCGTGCTGCGCAACGACCCGATCGGGCGGCGGGTTGCGTCCGAGTGGCGGGCGCGAACGCTTGGGTGGTGCCACGACCGGGTGGAGCCGGGGCGTTACGGCAACCAGCGCTACCTCGAGCCGCTGGCGGCCCTCGAGGGCGTCCGGGTGGCTCCCTCGATCGGGATCGGCCTGGCTCCGTGGAACGTGGGCCACCACCGCCTCTCCGGCACGGTGGACGCTCCTCGCGCGGACGGGGTGCCGGCCGTGTTCTTCCACTTCCAGTCGCTGCGGCTACGGCGAGCACGCGCCTTCCACCGGCGGCCGCTGCTGCCCGGCAACTACCTGTCCTGGCGCGGCCGGCCCCCGCACCTGGTGGGACGGCTCAGTCCGCGGTTTCGCGTCACAGCGTCCCAGCGCCGGCTGCTGTGGATGCCCTACGTCCGGAGCATGAGGGCCGAGATCGAGGGCCTTGGGGAGCTCGGCGACCGCTGGTGGGCAGATGTGCCGGAGGCGGGGGGAGAGGAGCTGGCCGACGACTGGCGGATCCGGCGCGACCTGGCCGCCGGGTGGATCCGGCGGTTCGTGTGAGCGCGCCTGTCGTCAGTCGGCTGCCCGAGCCGCGAGCCAGTCGAAGGTGCGGCGCAGCCCGCTGACGAAGTCCACCTTCGGCTCGTACCCCAGCACCTCGCGCGCGCGGGAGATGTCGGCCACGCTGTCCTTCACGTCGCCCAGGCGCGGCTCCGCGTACACGGGTGCCTGGCTGGCGCCGGTCACCTCGCCCAGCGCGTCGACCAGCTCGTTCACCGTGCGCTGCTGGCCCATGGCGACGTTGATCGCCAGACCCGGCGCGCCCGGCGCCGCCGCCGCCGCGATCGTGGCGTCCACCACGTTGGCCACGTGGGTGAAGTCGCGCGACGCCGATCCGTCGCCGAACACGGTCGGGCGCTCGCCGGCCAGCATCGTGCGGATGAACCTGGGGATGACAGCGGCGTATCCGGAGAGCGCGTCCTGCCTCTCCCCGAAGACGTTGAAGTAGCGCAGCGCGGTGGTCTCCACGCCGTACACGGGCCCGAGCGCGATCACGTACTGCTCCGCGGCCATCTTGGACACCGCGTAGGGGGAGAGGGGGGCCAGCCGCTGGGTCTCCGTCCGGGGCATGTCGGGGCTCTGGCCGTAGATGGAGCTGGACGAGGCGAACACGATCCGGCGCACGCCGGCGTCCCGAGCCGCCAGCAGGACGTTGAGCGTCCCCTCCACGTTCACGGCGTTGCTGGTGAGCGGGTCCTGAATCGAGCGCGGCACCGACGGAAGCGCGCCCAGGTGGAAGATGGCGTCGGTGCCGCGAACCGCCGTCGACACGCGCTCGTAGGAGCGCAGGTCGCCCTCCACGAAGTCGACGTCCAGGCCCGCGACGTTGGCCGCGTGGCCGGTCGACATGTTGTCGAGGACCCTGACGGCGTCGCCCCGGTCCAGCAGGGCGCGGACGAGATGCGAGCCGATGAAGCCGGCGCCGCCGGTGACCAGGGCGTTCAACGGGCCGGCAGACTACCGCGACCGTGTGAAGGCGATGCCCGCGCGCTCCGCCCGAGCGACGATCACAGGCACGATCCTGCGGCTGAACGACGCCGTGAAGTGAAGGGTGTCGGCGCGGGCGACCCTCCCGTCGATGACCGCCGGACATCGACCGCGCGGGCAGAGAACGTCAGCGATTGAAACGTCTGCGACCTTGCCGGGAAAATGGGCCGACACGCGGCGATAGACGTCGTTGAGGGTCCTCACCCAGGGATCGGCGGTGGTGTACTTGACCGACGTGCAGGAACGCGGCGCCGGACGCTGCGTGGAGCACTCGACCGGCTCACCTGTGGGCAGCGGGGCGACTATCACCACGCGCGCCCCGTACGCCGTCAGGTGCTGGAAGCTGGAGCGCATGGCGGTCTCGACGATCGTGGCCCAGCCCGGATCGTCCTGCCTGAGGAAGGTTCCGCCGTGCTGGAGCACAGGAAGCAGCGGATACGCGTCGGAGACGATCCATATGTCCGGGTGGTACGCAGCCGTTACCTGCGCCCGGACGGTTGGAAAGTATCTCCGACAGTTCCTGGCATATGCGATGCCGGACGCAGACCCGGTCCTTGGAATGGTCAATGGCAGGACCGTGCACGAGAACGCCCCCGCCTGGATGTAGCGCCAGCCGCGTGCTTTCGCGAGCCTCCGCATTCCGGGGTCGAGTGCGCGCGACGTCGAGTCCCCGACGGTCGCTACCACCGCGGAGTCAGGCCCGGCCGGAGCTGTGCGCGAGCACCATGAGAAGTCGGTCGAACGGGCCATCGGACTACCAGGAGGGCACGGCGAGTCGCTGCGGTCAGCGATCTGGCGAGCAACGGGAGAGCCGGCATTCGTGGACTCCAGGGCCAGGCCGGCGACGATCGCCAGCGCAACGGGCGCAACCACCGCAAGGCGCGTCCGGGATAGTCGCAGCCACGGAACGGCGCCGCGTCGAACGGGCCATTCGACCAGGTAGAACGAGGCGGTGGCGGCGCCAAAGGTCAACGCAATCTCGAGGACCTGCCTCGGCCTATCCGCGAGGCCGAGACTCGAGTCGCTGAGCCAGATGCCGATCGGCCAGTGCCAGAGGTACAGGCCGTAGGACACGGTGCCCACCCACCGGAGTGGGGCCCACGAGAGCACCGAGCCCGGTATCGAGCGGGGAACCGCCTCGATGGCCCACAGGGCAGCGGCCACCGCGAGCGCGAACACGGCCGCGCCGCCGTGGTAGTAGAAGTACGACTCCTCACCCACCGTGGCGAACGCCGCCAGCACCACCAACGCGATCAACGGCCCCGACAGGATCGCGGCGGCGCGAGCACGCGCGTGAGTCAGGAGTGCCGGCCGGCTCCACAGCAAGACCGCAAGGGCCGCCCCGATGAGCAGCGCGTGGGCGCGCGTGTCCGTTCCGTAAAAGGACCGGCTGGGATTGGCCGCGTCATAGAGCAACGCCATGCGCGCGACGGAGATGCCAATCCCCAGTCCGATCACGGCGAGGAGGATCCGGCGGCGGCCAGCGGCCAGGTAGAGAGCGATGAGGACGACCAGCGGCCAGACCAGGTAGAACTGCTCCTCGATCGCCAACGACCACGCATGGCGCAGCGGCGACGCGCCGGTGAACATCGCGAAGTACGACTGGTCGCTGGCTATGAAGTGCCAGTTGGCGTAGTACAGCAGCGTCGCGATCATGTCCGACCGCCGCGCCGGAAGGGTGGTGAGCGGTGCGCTGGATGCGGTCACCACCGCGCACGCCGCGACCAGCAGGATCACCCCTGGCAGGAGGCGACGCGCCCGCCGCGCCCAGAACTCGGCCAGCCGAATGCGGCCACTCCTCGCGTGTCCGCGCAGCAGCAGCGTCGTAATCAGATAACCCGACAGGACGAAGAAGACATCGACGCCGAGAAAGCCGCCGATGGGTCTCTTGCTGGTGACGTGATACGCGAGCACCGCGAGCACCGCCACCGCCCGCACCCCGTCCAGGGCAGGCCGGTAATCGCCACGGGCGGAACCCGACGGGAGCCGAGCGAGCGCGCCCGTCCCCAGGAGGCGGGACGCGACTGAGGCCGCGCGCCTGCGATCGCCTCCCGTCACGTCGCGGACCCTACGGGCTGGCAGACTACCGCGACTTTGCGAGCCGCCTATGTACTCATCGCGATCGGCCTGAGCCTGCTCGGGATCGACCTCGGCGGGCTGAGCGCCAGCTATTCGGCGCCCGCCGGGCTCTGGCGCCCGGCCTCGAGTCACACCCACGGCAGGCTCGCGCGCGCCCAGCTCTCAAAGCGCCCCGGGGAGGCCGACGACGCCTACTTCAGCCGCCTGGCCAGCGAGGTGCACAACGGCATGGGCTACTACTGGAGCGACAAGGCCGATCGCGTGGCGGTGGGCGACAACTGGCTCCTTTACGCCGCGGGATACGTGTCGCACACCTACCGCATGTACGAGTTCACCGAGGCCGACCGGGCGCTGGCTCGTGGCTACGGCATCTGCAGCCAGTACTCCAACATCGTCGTCGACGTGCTCGACGACGAGGGCTACTCGCCGCGCAACGTCCTGTACCTGGACCACACCTTCGTCGCGGTCCGGTCGCGGGCGGGCCGTGGCTATCTCGTCGACCCGACCTTCGGGGTCACGATCCCGGAGTCGCTCGAGGCAGTTCGCAGCCGCCCCTCGTCGGTGAAGCCCTACTACGCTCGAGTCAGGGCCAACGACTCGCCGAACGGGCGCGGCGGAGCGGCCCTGAGCGGCGAGATCGCGCACGTGCTGTCCGGCGCGCCGATGGCCGTCAACCGCGGCTCGGTGACTCCTCACACGGCGATCGTCGAGCCGATCGCCTATGTGCTCAAGTGGGCCATTCCGATCGCCGGGCTGGCCCTCGGCGGCTGCCTCGTGGTGCTGCGCCGCCGCAGGCGCGCCCGCTAACCTCGCCACCGTGTCGGCCCCTGGCTCCCGAGCGCGCCGCCTGGCCGCGATCCTGGCGCTGAGCGTCGCGGCGGCCGCCTGTGCATCGCCGGTCGCCGCGGGCCGCACCCGTCCCGTCAAGGCCTTCTGGGGGCCGACACAAGTCAACGGCGCCTCGCAGTTCCCGATCTACCACGACCTCGGGGTGAGCATCTTCCAGACGGGCCTGGTCTGGGCCGAGGTGGCGCCCACGCGCCCGGCCAACCCGCGCAATCCGGACGATCCCGCCTACCGCTGGCCGGCGGACGTGGCTTACGCGATCAACCAGGCCGGCAGCCAACACATGCGTGTGCTGCTGATGCTGAGCTACAGCCCGCGCTGGGCCAACGGAGGGCAGAGCCGCGAGTGGGCTCCGACCAACCCGAAGGACTACGCCGACTTCGCCTACGCCGCCAGCAAGCGCTACCCCTCGGTCCACCTCTGGATGGTGTGGGGCGAGCCCAACAATCCGGCCAACTTCCAGCCCATGAGCCCGAGCCAGCCTGGACACCTGACCAACGCCCAGGCCGCCGCGCCCAAGCGCTACGCCAGGCTGCTCGACGCGGCCTACGGTGCGCTCAAGGGCCGCAGCAAGCACAACCTGGTGATCGGCGGCAACACGTTCACCGCCGGCGACATCAAGCCGGCCGACTGGGTCAAGAACATGCGGCTGCCGAACGGCAAGCCGCCACGCCTCGACCTGTACGGCCACAACCCCTTCTGCAACCGCAAGCCCGACCTGAAGAACCCACCGTCCCCCGGCGGGCTCCAGGACTTCTCCGACCTCGGCCGCTTCGGCAAGGTGGTGGATCAGCGCTTCGGCGGCAGCCGCCACCGCCACGTGCCGCTCTTCCTGTCCGAGTTCACCCTGGTCACTGCGCCCAACGACAGCGAGTTCAACTTCTACGTGCTGCCCAAGACGCAGGCGAGCTGGATCACGAGCGGGTTCAAGGTCGCCCGCTCCGTGGGCGCGTACGCGTTCGGCTGGATCCATCTCTATGACGACGCCCCAAGGTCGAACGGTGCGCCCGTGAGCCACGGGGGGCTGCTGGACTATCAGGGCACCAAGAAGCCGGGCTACGCCGCGTTCAAGAAGGGCTGACGCGCCAGCGCCAGCTCACGGGGTGACCGCGGAGCCCGTCGCCGTGCTGGGATCGCGCGCGAGCCTGGCCAGCTCCGGGTTGCGCGGATCCAGGCGGTGGGCGCGCGTATAGTCGCGCCTGGCCTCGGCCAGGTCGCGCCGGCGCACCGCCAGGTCGCCCAGGAGCGCCCAGGGCACGAAGTTGTGCGGCTCGCTTCGGGTGACCTCGAGCAGGGATCCGCGGGCGTTCGGGTAGTCGCCCTGACGCGCGAACGCCGCGGCCTGCACGTAGCGCGTCGAGCTGGACTCCTGCAGCGCCAGCGCCTGGCCCGCGCGATCGAGGGCGCGGGCCGGGTTGCGCGCGACCTCAGCTCGCGCCTGGGACTGGTAGTGGTCCGCCAGCGTGATGCGCGCCACGAACAGGGCGCCGACCGCGACCAGCCCCGCACACAGCGCCACCGCCATCAGCCGCGCGGGGTAGCGGCGTCCGGCACGGGCGGGTCGACCGGGAGCGACCAGCGCGGCGCCGGCGCCCAGCGCGACGCCGGTTATGCCGGGGATCAGGTGCAGCCAGTCGACGCTGGTGTGAACGAGCCAGGTGAGGAAGATCCCACCGGCGGCCACCGCGATCCCGGCGTCGGTCGAGCTTCGGCGCGCGCGGGCGACCCGGCGCAGGAAGCCCGCCAGCACGCCGCCGATCAGACCCAGCACCGCGATGCCGCCCACGAGCCCGAGCTCCGACAGCGCCTGGAGCTCGATCGAGTGCGGCTGGGTGATGTCCTCGGTGGTGCGGCGCTGCAGGAAGTAGCCGACGTCGTAGCTGCCGGCGCCCACTCCCTTGACCGGGTGGTCGCGGAACTCCTTCCACGGGATCCGCCAGTAGTCGTAGCGATTTCCACCGCCGGAGATCAGGCGAGCGCTGCCGGTGCCCGCGGGCCGCAGCTGGGTGAAGGCGCGCGCCTCGTTGGAGATCCGCTGGAGCGGATGAGGCACCGCCCTGGTCACGGCGAATCCGCCCACCAGGATCACGGCCAGCAGGCCGACGGTGGACGCCGCGGCGGCGGCACGCCCGCCCCCAGGACGCTCACCCAGCCAGTCGCGAAACGTCCGCGCGAGCCCCCACGCGGCGCCCGCGACCACGGCCGCGGCCAGCGCAGCCAGGGCCGCCGTGCGGATCGTGCCCGCGTCCGGGGTGTGGCCGGCCGCCGTGTGCCGGAAGACGGCGGTGAGGGGTCCCGAGACGGCGGCCACCGCGGCGGCGATCACCACGAGGATCCAGGCCCGGCGCCGGCGGCCGGGCACCGCGAGCATGAGGACGATCGCCGCGATAACCAGCGCCGGCACGACAGCGCGTGTCTCGCTGAGCAGCACGAGCGCGACCAGGGCCGTGGCCCCGGCCACCGCGGCGGCGGCCAGTCCGGTCCTGGCACGTTCCGCCACTGCCACCAGGGGCCAGACCCCCAGCAGCAGGTAGCCGGCCTCGCCGTTCACGTACCCGAGCGGCCCGTTCAGCCGGCTGCCCAGGAACAGTCGCGGCCCGTCGCCCGCGAGCATCACCACGAGCAGGTAGGCGGCGAACCCCACGATAAGCGCCGCGGCGCAGCCCAGCAGCAGCCGGGTCAGCCGCTCGTTGCGCAACAGCAGGAGGTAGATCGCGAACAGCGCCGCATACAGCATCCAGCGGCTCGCGTCGGTCATGCCGCGGTCGGTCGCCTCGCCCCAGCCGGTCGACAGGAGCGACCAGGCCCAGAGGGCCACGAGCGACCCGAGTGCCACCACCGCGGCGGGCCTGGGCACGACCGGCCGCGACACCACGAGCCCGAGCAGCACCGCCAGCAGCGCCAGGGTGATCGGACCCCAGGTGGAGACGTTGTAGAACCCGTAGAGCAGGGGGCTCAGGCCGCAGCCCAGCGCCAGGACCACCAGCAGGATCGCCTCGATCGGCCGAATCGCACGCTCGCGGGCGGGGTCGGGCGGGGCGGCGACGGGCATCTCGTGGGTCATCGGGGCGGAGGATGGCCGCCGGGGCGGCGCGGCGGCGCCACTTGCCACCGAGGCCGGCGGCCCACCGGCCGCGGCCAGGCGCGTGGGCGCCCAGGCCGGCGTCTCGAACACGGCGACGAGCGCCGCGATCCCGCCCAGCAGCAGCGCCCAGGCCAGGACAGTCGGGCCGTCGCCCAGGTGCGCGATGGCCAGCGCCGCGCCGCAGGCCGCCCCGTGGGCCAGCCCGACCGTCAGGGCGACCGCACGCGCCGACGGCAGCCGAGCCCGCAGGCGGTGGGTGATGTGGTCGCGGCCTCCGCGGACGATCGCCACCCCCGCCCGCCAGCGGGAGACCATCACGAGCGCCGTGTCGACCACCGGCACACCGACCAAGAGGATGGCGACCAGCAGCCGGTGCCACCCGACGCTGCCGTGGAGCGGAACGGCCATGATCGCGGCCGCCACCACGAACCCGATCGGCATCGAGCCGCCGTCGCCAAGGAAGATCCGCGCGGGCGAGCTGAGGTTGTAGGGCAGGAACCCGAGGCACGCTCCGCAGAGGGCCACGGCCAGCGCGGCAACGGCGATGTCGTGCACGGTCAGGGCCAGGATCGCGGTGCCGACCGACGACAGGGCCGCGACCGTGCCGGCCGCCCCGTCCATGTTGTCCATCAGGTTGAAGGCGTTGATGACGCCCAGTAGCCAGGCGATGGTGAGCACGAGGTTGGCCGCGTCGCTCGGGAACACGTGCCAGCCGAGCCCGGCCGCGAACAGGACCCCGCCCACGGCGGCCGCCGCCGCCACGCGAAGGCTGGGGCTGACCGTGATGCGATCGTCCAGCGTGCCGACCACCCAGAGGAAGAGAGCGCAGATGGGGATCGGAGCCAGCCGCGCGAGGTCGCCGGTGAAGGCGAGGGTCCCCACCAGGAAGCCGGCGAGGACAGCTGCCCCGCCGAGGTAGGGCGTGGCCCGGAGGTGACCCTTGTAGCCCACCGGGTGGTCGTAGAAGCCAAGCCTCTCGGCCGCGCGGATCGCGACGGGCGTGAGGCCCAGGACTATGAGGAGGGGCAGCAGCAGCGCCCCGACGATCCGGACGTCAGCCGACAAGTCGGAGACTCGGGTCCGTCGCTCCCGCCGCGCTCCTCTCGTATGCCGTGACGTCGTCGATCGCCTCGTCCAGCGTCCGGCTCATCTGCCAGCCGGTGAGCTCTTCCAGCGCGCGCGTGTCGGGCTTGCGGCGGCCCAGCTCCTCGAACCCCGGCCCGTAGGCGTCGGCGTAGGGAACGAGTCTGATGGCCGACTTCGATCCGGTGGCCGCGATGACCCGCCTGGCGAGCTCGATGATCGGGACCTCGGCCTGGGAGCCCACGTTGAACACGCTGCCGGCCTCGCCCCCGTCCGCCAGGAGCAGAAGCGCGTGGACCGCGTCCTGCACGTGCAGGAAGCAGCGCGACTGGGTCCCGTTGCCGAACACCGTGAGGTCCTGACCCGACAGCGCCTGGCGGACGAAGCGCGGCAGGACCATGCCGTAGCGCCCGCTCTGGCGGGGGCCGATCACGTTGAACAGCCGGGTGACGACGATCCGCGCGTCCTGCTCGCGATGCAGCGTGTGCGCCAGCGCCTCTCCGAACGACTTCGCGATGGCGTAGCTCCAGCGTGCCTTGAACGGGGATCCGACCACGCTGTCGGTGTCCTCCTGGAGCGTCGAGTCGCTGGCCTTGCCGTAGACCTCGGACGTGGAGGTGTAGAGAAGCCAGCGGCCGTGGCGGGCCGCCGACAGCATGACGTTCTGGACCCCGTTGACGTTGGCCAGCAGCGTGTCGAGCGGCCGCGTGACCACCAACTGCACCCCAACCGCCGAGGCCAGGTGGAAGCAGCGGTCGACGGTGCCCATGCAGTCGTCCACGAGGGCCTCGTCCAACACCGACCCCTCCACGAACTCCACGTTGTCCAGCTCGACCAGGTGCTGGATGTTCTCGAGCCGGCCTGTCGAGAGGTCGTCCAGGACGAGTACCTGCTCGCCCCGCGCCGCGAGCGCGTCGATGAGGTGCGATCCGATGAAGCCCGCCCCGCCGGTGACCAGATACCGCAGCGTGTTCCTCCCCCTATGGAGCCGCACGGCCAGTCCGCGCGCTGAGCTCAGCGGCGAGCATAGCCACTCCGGCAGGGCCCCGTAGAGTCATGCCGGTGTGCGGAATATGCGGGGTGGTAACCCCGGCGCGGGAGTCTGTCGATCCGGGGCTGGTGCGGGCCATGAGCGACGTCTTGAAGCACCGAGGGCCGGACGGGTCCGGCCAGCTGGAGCTCCAGGGCGGCGGCCCGGGCGGGGAGGCGCGAGCGTGGCTGGGGCATCGCCGCCTGAAGGTGATCGACCTGTCGGAGCGGGCCGACCAGCCGATGTCCGTGGACGACGGCACGGGGACCGTGGCCCTGACCTACAACGGCGAGGTCTACAACTTCCGCAAGCTGCGCACGGAGCTGGAGGTCGCGGGACATCGCTTCGGCTCGACCGGCGACACGGAGGTGGTCCTGCGCGCCTACCTCGAGTGGGGCGTCGACTTCGTCAAGCGCCTCGACGGGATGTTCGCCATCGCGCTGTGGGACGGACGCCGGGGAACGCTGGTCCTGGCGAGGGACCGGGCCGGCAAGAAGCCGCTCTTCTACTCGGTCCGGGACGACCGCCTGGCCTTCGCTTCGGAGATCAAGTCCCTGCTCAGGGTGCCCTGGCTCGATACGCGGCTGCGAGCGGAGTCCGTGGGCGAGTACCTCACCTTCGGCTACGTGCCCCATCCCGGCACGATGTACGAGGAGGTCGTGCAGGTGCCGCCGGCCGGGGTTGTGACGTTCGCGGTGGGCCAGGGAGCGCGCACCACCGAGTACTGGGACCCCCTTCCGCCGGCCCAGGACCTCCAGCCGGGGCCCGACTGCGTGGAGACGGTGCGAGAGCTCGTGCGCCAAGCCGTGCGCCGGCGCCTGGTGGCGGACGTGCCGCTCGGGGCGTTTCTGTCCGGCGGCGTCGACTCGTCGGTGGTGGTGGGGCTGATGGCGGAGGCGACGGACGAGCCCGTGCGCACGTTCTCGATCGGCTTCGCGGACGACCAGTCGTTCGACGAGCGCGACTATGCCCGGCTGGTGGCGCGGCGATTCGGCACGAACCACGTCGAATCGGTGGTCAGGGCGGACGCGGTGTCGCTCATGGACCGCCTCCTCTGGCTGCACGACCAGCCCTACGCGGACGCCTCCGCGGTGCCCACCTACATCGTCGGCGAGCTGGCGCGGAGGCACGTCACCGTGGTGCTCACCGGCGACGGCGGCGACGAGGTGTTCGGCGGCTACGAGCGCTTCGCCGCGGCGGGCATCGTCTCGCGCATACCGGGCCCCGTCGCGGCTCTGGGCAGCCGGGTGGCGCGCCGGCTGCCCAGCGGCAGCGGGTACTTCGACCTCCCGCGCCGGCTCGTCCGGCTCTTCCAGGACCACCGGCTGCCGGTCGAGCGCCGCTACCTGGGCTGGGTCTCCGTGATGAGCGAGGACCTCCTTGCCGAGATGTGGTCGCCTACGAACGGGTCCGGCCCGGCGGCCGTGGCGCGGTCGTACGAGGAGCCGTATGCGCGCGCCGCGCCGCTCGACCCGCTGGATCGGCTCATGTACGTCAACTTCAAGACGTACCTCCCGGACGACCTGGCGGTGAAGATGGACCGCATGTCGATGGCGCACTCGCTGGAGGCCCGGTCGCCCTTCCTCGACACCGCTCTGGTGGAGTACCTGAGCCGGCTGCCGGCCCGGCACAAGGTACGGCTGCGGCGGACCAAGCCGCTGCTTCGCCAAGCCTTCCGCCCGCTGCTGCCCGACGCGATCTGGAACCGGCGCAAGCACGGGTTCGGGGCCCCGCTGGACGCCTGGTTCCGGGGGGAGCTCGGCACGATGTTCAAGGACGAGGTGCTGAGCGGCGACTCCAGGCTCTCGGGCATGCTCGACGCGACCGTGGTGCGTCGGCTGTGGGCCGAGCACCGTGGCGGAGATGCTCACCACGGGCTGCGGCTGTGGGCGCTCCTGACGCTGGAGCACTGGCTGCGAGCTGCGGGCTCGGCCACCCCGGTGGGCAGCGACGCGGGCTTGGATCTAAGCTAACGCCACATGGGCTTGACGAGGAAGAGTTGGGGCCCGGCGCTGGCCATCGCGGTGGGGCTGGCGCTGCCAGGCGCGGCCATGGCGCAGAGCGGCGCCATCCCCGATCCCAACAGCCCGGCGGGCAAGGAGTACGCGCTGCCGCTGGATCAGGGGCGCGGCCAGGGCATGGGCGGATCCCACGGCGGGGGCACGGGCTCCCACGGCGGGGGCCCGGGTTCCCACGGCGGGTCGTCCGGCGCCCGACCGCTGTTCGGTGCCGGCATCGGACCGCCCGGCCACCACCACGCTCGCTCCAGCGCTGGCCGGGGTGGGACCTCCGTCCCCGGCTCGACGGCTGACGGCACCGGGACGGGCGGCTCAGCCGATGCCGGTACCGGCTCGGTGTTGGGAGCGCGCACGGCCTATCACCGGCACTCGGGCGGCCAGCCGACGCTGCTCGTGCTGCTGGTCCTGCTCGGCGGCGTGATGCTGGCCGGAGGCTTCCGGCTCGTGGGGCGCCGCTCCCCGCCGCCGGCCGGCGCCTGACCGATCTCAGCCCGCCGGGTCGAGCCTGGCGCCCCGAAGGTTTCGAAGCGACGACCAGAGCGCCGTGAAGTCGTCCCGTCGCAGCGCGAACCAGCACGGGACGAGCACGGCGAGCGCAGCCGCTGCCTCGATCCCGCCCCCTGAACGCGTCAGCGCGCCCAGGCCGACCGTGACGGCCGCCGCGACGCAGAGCACGGCGAGCTCGGCCACGCTGGCCAGCGAGTGTCCGGCGCGGCGCACGAGCCAGGCCGCCAGGCCGGCAGCGAAGGCTCGCGAGGCCGACCAGGCGATGGGCACCCCGAGCCGCGGGGTGGCCAGGACGAGGGGGAACGCGGCGCCCGCATAGAGCGCGGTGGTGGCCGCCTGCAGCCGGAACGCCCGGCCCGGATGGCCCAGTCCCTGGAGCGCGGTGGTGCCGATCGCGGACACGCCGCTGAACGCATAGCCCGCCGCGATGCCGACGAAGATCGGGGCGGCGGCACGCCACTGCGAGCCCAGCAGCAGGGGCAGCCAGACTGGCGACAGGGCACCGAGCGACGCGACCAGAGGGACCACCAGGGTGTTGTTCAGGTGCACCGTGCGCCGGATGGCAGACCCGAGCCGCGCGGGGTCCGCGGCCAGTGACGCGAAGGTCGGGAACCCGACGCGCTGGACGATCACCTGAGCGGTGCTGGCGTACCCCAGGATCGTGGCCGACGCGAGCACGAACCCCAGGATCCGCGCGTGGCCGCCCCCGAGCACCACGGCGGGGACCAGTCCGGTGAACAGGACCAGCGCCGACGCTCCCATCGCCGGAGTGCCGAAGCCGAGCAGCCCGCGGAGGCGGTCGCGATGGAGGTGCCCGAGTCGAGGGCTGGGCTGGCGGCGGCGGAGGAAGACCGCCGCGGGTACCCCACGGACCGCCAGCGCGATCGCGACGCCGCGCAGGCCCTGCCCGGCCGCGACGAGCGCGATGGCCAGGACGTAGAACGTGGCCTGGTCGAGCAGCTCCGCCGCGGCCACGGTCCGGTACCGCAGGTCGCGCTCGAGCAGCGCCACCGAGGTGGCCCGCGACGAGTAGACGAGGGCGCAGACCCCGGCGCCGGCCAGGCAGCCGGCAAGCTCGCGGCGGCCGTACAGGTCGGCGGCGGGGATGCTGATAGCCGCGAACAGCGCCAGCGCACCGACCCCGACCAGAGCCATGAGCGCTGCGGCGGCCTCCCGGTCCCGTGCGTCCGGCGGATCCGGCGTGCGGACCAGGCGCCCCAGAAAGCTGGCGCCGAAGGCGTTGTCGAAGGCGAGGATCAGGAAGTACGCGATCCCGTAGCTCGCCCAGTGCGCGGGCCCGAGCGACCGGATGAGCACGGCGCTGCCCGCGAGGCTGATCAGCGCCCAGAGGACGTGGCGGGTGAGCATCGCCCCGCTGCCGGCCACCGCCCGTCGCTTGGCGTCCTCGTAGCGGCCTGCGAGGTCGTCGGTTGGGGCGATCGCGTCCATTGGCCGGGGCGGGTCCGCCGGGCACGGTAGACGATCCGCTGCGCTACCTTGGCCGCGATGCCGGCCCCTGGCTCAACACCGCGCGTTCTCCAGATACTCACGTGCGACGCGATCGGGGGAACCGAGCTCGTACTCGCGTCCGTGCTCGAGCGCGCCGACCCGGAGCTGACCCGCATGGAGCTGGTCACGCTTGCTCCGCCGGGGCCGGTCGCGGCGCGGCTGGCGGCTCACGGCATCGAGGTGCGCTCGCTGGGCAAGCATGGGCTGCTGGTCGCCTTCGCCAGGCTCGCCCGTCTGCTCGCGCGCGAGCGCTACGACGTGGCTGTGGCCTACGGCTTCAAGGCCACCACCGTGGGTCGCGTGCTCGTTCGCGTGCTCAGTCCCTCCACCGCGCTGGTGTGCGGTGTCCAGGCTCTTCACGTCTCCGAGTTCGAGAACCTCCACGGCCCCAAGGCGCGCTTCGTCTCGTTGGTCGAGCGCATCGGGGCACCGCTCGTGAACATGTACGAGGCGAACTCGCGAGGAGCCCTCGACCTGCTCGCGTCATTGGGCATTCCCCCGAGCAAGCTCCACTACATCCCGAGCGGCATCGACGCCGAGGAATGGCCGGAAGCGGTGCGCCCCGGCAGCGGGACGCCAACCATCCTCTGCGTCGCGCGGTTCGTCGCGCGCAAGCGACACCAGGACCTCATCGAGGCGGCGCGGATGCTGGCGGCAGAGGGAGTGCCGTTCCGGCTGGCGTTCGCGGGGGACGGGCCGCGTCTCGATCAGATCCGGCGAAGCGCGGCGGACCTGGGCGATCGCGTCTCGTTCCTGGGCGCGGTGGGCACCGCGGACCTGGCTGCCCTCTACGGCGACGCCGACGTGTTCTGCCTCCCATCCGCCTGGGAGGGGATGGCCGGCAGCGTGCTGGAGGCGATGGCCACCGGGCTCCCGGTCGTGGGTACGGCCGTCAACGGCATAGCCGATCTGGTCGTCGCCGACGAGACCGGGCTGCTGGTGCCCTCGGCGTCGCCTTCGGGGCTGGCTGACGCGCTCCGCCGGCTGCTCGTGGACCCGGAGCTTCGCACCCGGCTCGGCCGGGCCGCCAGGCGGCGGGTCGAGGCCGAGTTTCCGATCGACCGGACCGTGACCAGGAAGCAGGAGCTCTACCGGACCGTGGCGAACGCGGCGTGAGGGCGCTCGGATCGGTCGTCCTCGGGGAGGACCGGACCCTCTACGCGATCCTCGCGTCGCTCATCACCGTCGTCGCGATGGGCTGGCTGGTGGCCGCCGTCCTTGACCGGCTCGGGAGGTCGCGACCGGAGCTGCGGATCGGGCAGCCCGTGCTGCTCGCGGCTGCCGCGCGGGTGCTGTGCGCCGCACTCTTCTCGGCCGTTCCCGCGCTCCAGCACGTGCGTGGGACGGACGAGACGCAGTTCCTGAGCGAGGCCAACGCGATCCTTCATGGAGTCGCGATCGGGAACCACGGCAACGGGATTTGGTCGCCGTCGGGTGGCAGCCTGCACAGCTACGTCTTCGCGGGCCAGATCAAGATCTTCGGAGACGCCGGCGTCTTTCACCTGCGGCTCGCGCAGATTGGGCTGGGGGTGGTCGCGATCGTTCTGGTGGCGGTGGCGGTCTACGACCTGGCGGGCGGGCGAGCGGCGCGCCTGACCGCGTGGTTGCTGGCCGTGGAGCCCAGCAACGTCTTCTTCTCAGGGTTAGTGCACAAGGAGGCGCTCCTCCTTCTCGCGGGCGGCCTCCTGATCTACGGGGGCGCTCAGGTGTACACGCGCAGGCGGCCGGTGGGAGCGTTGTTCATCGCCGTGGCCGTGATGCTGGCGCTCATGATCCGTCCCTACGTCGGGATCGCGCTGGGTGCCGCCGCCCTCGCGATCGCCGCCCATGCCGGCCTCAGACGCCTCGGCCCGTGGCGGCGCCGCGCGCTCGTGCTGTCGGCTGCGTGCGTGGTGCTGCTCATAGGCGGCACCGCCTATGTCCTGCACCGAGGCGACATTCTCCAGCACCTCCAGCGGTCCCAGGACTCCTACAGCCAGAATCCGGGCAACCTCACGCTTCAGCCGATTGACGTATCGACCCCTGGTCACCTCATCAGCAACCTGCCCGTGCGCCTCGGCGGCTTCCTCTTCCAGCCGTTCCCGTGGCAGGTCGGCGACACCAGTCAGAGGTTCGGGGTGCTCGGCACGTCCGTCGCCTGGGTCCTGTTAGCCACTCTGGTGGTGCTGGCCATCGCGCGACGCCGGGTGCTGGTGACGAGGGCGCCGCCGCTGGTCTACATGTTCCTCGCCGTGACGGTCGCATACGCGCTGAGCACCGGCAACGCGGGCACCGGCTTCCGCTACCGCACCCACGTGCTGGTCGCGGTATGCGCGCTGGTGTGCGTGCTCATGCCGGAGCGCGTGAGCAGAAGAGCGGCTCCGGTGCCGGCAACGTGACCGCCGCGCTCGCGGCACCCGCCGGCCCGCGGGCCGTGTTGGTGCGATACGCGCCGCTCCTGCTCCCAGTGGTCCTGGCAGCCGCGACGCTCGCTGTGACCTCGCTCCTGCCGACCAGGTTCTCGACCACGGCGTTCGTGAGCCTTCCGCACGGCACGAACTCGAACGAGATCGCGTCGGTCCTCCTCCAGGGCGGCTTCCGTGGCGAGCTGGCCAAGGCGAACGGGGGGCTGGCGTTCACCCAAGCGCAGGCGAGCGCGGCGGCCGACGCCGCCGAGCGACGTCTCGGCCGCCCCGGTGCCGGTCAGGACGTCCTGATGACCGAGGACTCCCTGGCGCTCGGGGTAACCGTGGCCGCGTCAGCGGGTGACCGCCGGGGGAGCGCGATGCTGGCCAACGAGGCGGCCAGGCAGCTCATCGCCAAGCGCCAGGCGATCCTGGCCGGCCTGGTGCTCCAGGCGCGGCTGCGGCTTCGTTCCGCGACCTCCCAGAGTCGGGGCACCGGTGGCCTGCGCGTACGTGGGTTGGCGCTCCAGCAGGCGGAGAGCCTCAGCGCCGGCTCGACCTCGGTCCGCCGGTTCGCGCGGCCCGCCGACGCGATCCGCACCCCGCGCACCTGGCGCGACGTGGCGGCCGCCTTTGTTCTCGGGGCGCTGCTGGTCGCGGCGGCGGCGTGGGCACGGCGGACGCGCCGGCCGGCTTGAGCGTGCCCGGCTCGGACGCCACCGCACCCGGGGGCGATCCCGCGCGCACTCGCGTGCTTCGGATCATCGCGCGCATGAACGTTGGGGGGCCTGCCAAGCACGTCGCCCTCCTCTCCGGCAGGCTCGACCCCGACCGCTACGAGACCCTGCTCGTGTGCGGTCACCTCGGGCGGGGCGAAGCCTCCTACGAGCACCTGGCGGCCGAGCACGGCGCCAGGGTCGCGCGCCTCGGCGCCCTCCGTCCCGAGATCGCGCCCGCGGACGACGCTCGCGCGCTCGTTCAGATCCGCGCGGCGATGCGCCGCTTCCGGCCCGAAATCGTGCACACGCACACCGCCAAGGCGGGCTTCCTGGGACGCCTCGCTGCGCGCCTGCACTCGCCCCGGCCGATCGTGGTGCACACCTACCACGGGCACGTGCTTGAGCACTACTTCGGCCCTGTCAAGACGGCCGTCTATCGCGGTCTCGAGCGGAGCCTGGCTCACGTGAGCGACCGGCTGGTGGGCGTCAGCCGCGCGACCGTGGAGGACCTGGTCCGACTCCGCGTGGCCGATCGCTCCAAGCTGGTCCATATCGCGCTCGGGCTGGAGCTGGACCCGTTCCTCGCGGTGGGGCGTGAGGATGCCGCGGCCGTCCGAGCCGAGCTGGCGGTCGGGCCGGGCGACGTGCTGGCCACGTCGGTCGGCCGACTCGTGCCGATCAAGCGGCTCGACCTGGCGCTGCGCGCCGTGGCTGCGGCGCGGGCGGCCGGCGCCCCCGTCGTCCTGGCGCTCGCGGGTGACGGAGAGGAGCGGGCGGCGCTCGAGTCGCTGGCTGCAGAGCTCCGGATCGCGGGGTACGTGCGCTTCCTCGGATTCCGCGACGACGCCCCGAGCCTGGCGGCCGCGGCTGACGTGGCCCTGCTGAGCTCCGACAACGAGGGCACCCCCGTCGCCCTGATCGAGGCGGCCGCGGCGGGAACTCCGGCGATCGCCACGCGCGTGGGCGGCGTGGACGAGGTCGTGGTCCCCGGGGCCGGGGAGATCGTGCCGCCGCGCGACGTGGCCGCGCTGGCCGCCGCCCTTCGGCGGATGGCGGGTCTGGAGCCGGCCGCCCGCGAGCGCCTCGGCGACACGGCGCGCCGCCACGTGAGCGCTCGCTTCACCAGCGAGCGGCTGCTTGGCGACATCGACGGCCTCTACTCGGAGCTGGTGGCCTCCAGAGCGGCTGGGCGAGGTTGAGCCACCTTCGCGAAGAGGAGCATGACGCTCGGCGCCGCGCCGAGATCGATCAGCACACGCCGGGCCGGCCGGACGAGGCCGAAACGCCGGATTAGGCCCACTGCCCTGCGCCGCCGCGGCACGACCGGCTCGACGCCCGGCTCGCCCGCCAGGATCGAGTCGACCTTGCGGGCCATCAGGTCCACGACACGGACGGGCTGGCCGCTTTCGCGCGCCCAGCGGAGGAGCCGAGCCCGGCTGCACTCGAGGTTCAGGTGGTCGACGAACCCGGGGTCGCGACCAGCGAGCCTGCATTCGGCCACGAGCAGCCACTTCGGGCTGTGCGGCAGGATCGGCAGGCGGACGTGCGGCTCCCATGGATAGCGGTAGTTCGGCGTCTCCACGTAGGCGATTCCACCCGGACGCAGGAGGCTGAGCAGGTTGTGTAGGGAGCGGCGCGGGTCGTGGACGTGCTCCAGCACCTCCCGGCAGTGGATGAGGTCGAAGCCCTGCGGATCGGCGAGGTCCTCCAGCGCCCCTAGGCGAAAGCTGCACTCCGGATGGTCGCGTGCCAGGTGGCGTGCCAGGTCGATCGCCGGCCCCTCGACATCCACGCCCACGACCTCGGCCGGCGAATGGCGGGCCGCCAGCGCCAGGGTGGTCGCACCGGGGCCGCAGCCCGCATCGAGGATCCGGGCCGGCGGAGCGTGCAAATCGGGCTCGAGCAGGCGGGTGACCGGCTCGAGGTCCTCGCCGGCGAGGGCCTCGAAGCGGCCGTCCAGGACGAACGCCAGCGTCGCCGCCTGGTCCGCCGGCGTGAGCCCAGCTCGCAGCGAGACGAAGCGCGGTCGCTCGTAGATACCGCGGTTGCGCACGTTGTTGAGCCATGCGCGAGCCAGCTCGAGCCCCTCGGGATCCAGCTGCCGCGGCGACGCGGACCGTGTGGGGCCTTGGCCTGCGGTCATCGGCGCGGAAAGCTACACGCGAGCGACGGGCCCCCGGCTAGTGTGGCTCGCCTGACGGAGTCCCTCCCCGCAACTGGCGACGACGCGCGGCGGCCGCTGGTCAGCGCGATCATCCCGACCCGGAACCGGCAGGGTGTGGTACCCGTCGCCGTCCGGAGCGTCCTGCGGCAGACCTACCGGCCGCTGGAGCTGGTGGTCGTGGACGACGAGTCGCTACCGGCTGTCTCGCTCGACGGCCTGCAGTCGGGCGACGTGCCGGTTCGCCTGGTCCGGCTCGATCCGGCCGAGGGCGCTGGCCCGGCCCGAAACCGCGGGGTGCGCGAGGCGGCGGGCCGGCTGATCGCCTTCCTGGACGACGACGACGAATGGCGCCCCGACAAGATCGAGCGGCAGGTGGCCGCCCTGACCGCCGCCGGCGACGGCGTGGCCGGCGTCGACTGCGGGTACGAGATGTGGGACGGGCGCCGCCTGCACAGCCGCTACCGCCCCGATCCCGGCCGCGATCTCCGCACCGCGCTCCTGTCCCATCCGACGATGTGCCCGTCCGCGGTGATGCTCCGCCGCGAGAGCTTCCTGGCGGCGGACGGGTTCGACGCCTCGATGCAGCGCGCCGAGGACTGGGACCTGTGGGTGCGGATCGCCGACCGGGCGGACGTCCAGGCGATGCCGGAGGTCCTCGTGGACCGGCGCTTCCACGATCCGCCGCCGGACGTCAACCTGGCGTCCTACAGGCGGATCGTGGAAGTGCTCCAACTCCGGATCGATCGGCTGGACGGCGAACGGCGCCGGCGGGTCGACGCAACGCACCAGCTCAACCTGGGCGTGCTGCTGGCCCGCAGCGGGGAGCGCGCCGAGGCTCGCCGCGCGCTGCTGCGGGCCTGGCGCCTACAACCGCGCGGCATCCGCCCGCTCGTGCAGCTCGGGCGCACGATGGTGGGAGACCGCGCGTGGGAGCGCCTGGCGGCGGCGCTGCGCCCCGCCAGGGCGGCGTTCAGCGACGGCTGGCGGGGACGCCCGCGCCGAGGATCTCGAGCGGGTGTCCGGTGAGCGTCGGAGGCTGCTCGAGCCCGAGTCGGGCGAGCACCGTGGCGGCAAAGTCCACGAGCCGCGCCGGGGGGCCGTCCAGGCGCGTCGAGCCGGACGCCTCGATGTCCTGCCCCAACCCGATGATGAAGCCGGGGCTCCTGTGGTTGGCGGTCCGCGGGTCCTCCGACACCACATCCACCTCTCCCAGGCGCTCGGAGCGGACGGACGGCACCCTGTAGCGCTCGCGCCAGCGAATCATGATGTCCGGGAACGGCGCGCCCGGCGGCGCGCCGAAGACCTCGTCGAACCGAGCGATCTCCTCCGCCATGGGCAGCCCGTCGTCGCTGGCCACGAGCTCTGCGAAGATCGCCTTGATCTCGTCGCAAACCCTGTCGTAGTGCTCCCCTGGCGACACCGTGCCCGAGGGCTCGCGACCCTCGACGTTCAGCCTGATCGCCGACGAGCCGTCGCTGAGGAGAGCGAAGGCCGACGTCCTCTGCCAGTCGATGTCGGCGTAGACGAGGTCCTTCACCCAGCGATCGCGAGGCACCAGGCCACCCAGGGCGGGACGCAGCCGTGCCGGCACCAGCGCGTGCACGACGCGTCTGGCCGCACCGAGGGCGGACACCCGCGCACCGCCGGACGGGCCACCCGTGACACGGGCGAGCAGCCCCGCTCGCTCCAGCACCGGGTCCACCACCGCCACCGCGTGTGCGTAGCAGGTCATCGCATACGGGCTCACGAGCATCAGGCAGGTATCCGGGGGGAGCCGATCCACGATTTGGCCGATCCCCGCGTCGACCTTCCTGTAGATCGTGGGCAGCGCATCGCTCAGAGCCTCCTCGACCTCCGGGGGGCAGTCGGGGTCGCGCGGATCGGCGAAGCAGCGCAGGAAGTGACCGGCGTCGTGACAGTCCGCGAAGGAGCCGAAGAAGAAGTCCCACTCCGTCTCGTCGAGCAGGCGCAGAAGCGCGACCGTCTGCTGCTCGGTACCCCGTATGCAGCGCTCCCGCATCTCGCGAAACTCCCGGGCCGTCGTGGGGATTCGGAACCCGTGCCGGATCTCGCGCTTGCCGAGATCGCGCTCGAGCGAGCGTATGAGATCCGGTGGGTTGGACCACTGCCCGATCGTCTTGGAAAAGGGGTCGTGGCTCCCCCAGCCCACGATCTGAGTCCCGCGCAGGCCGGGCAACGGCCGCCCGCCGTAGACGCTGACGATCGTGGACCGCAGACCGGCGTCGCTCAGGTATGACCAGAACGGCGGGCGGTCCGTCTGCTCCAGGTCCACGTCCTCGATCCGGTACGTGCCGCTCTGGAGCTGGGCATCGCGGAACAGCATGTGGTCGGTCGGCTCGCACCCGTGGACCAGTGTCGGCCAGCTGGGGGCCGTGAGGATCTCCTGATGGTCCTCGATCGCCACGAACCGCCCGCGCTCGACGACGTCGGCCAGAGCGGGCATCCAGCCCTCGTCGATGCCGCGCTGGAGCATGTCCAGGTCCGGGCTGTCGAACGAGATGCAGACCAGGCGCGAGGTCATCGGGCGATTTCCTTCAAGTCGACCTCCCGGGCCGTGTCGATGGAGCGCACCGCCGCCTCCACCAGTGCGATGGTCGCGAGGTTGTGACCGGCCGCGAGCGGCGAGTCCTCACCGGTGGCGATCGAGCGGAGCAGGCCATCCAGGATGACACGCTCGGGGGTGAGGGCGGCCCGTGCCCTGATCCTGCGCGGGCGATGGTCGGCGCTCACGAGGTTCACGCGGTTGTTCTCCACGGCCAGAGCGCCGCGGTCGCCCTCGATCCACTCGTAGTGGTGGAACAGCGGCGGTCCCTCCGCGTGCCGGTACAGCACGCTGGGCCCATTCGCCCACTCCAGCTCGACGACGTACTCCACCTCCGCCGGATCGCCGCCGCGCCTCGCGCGAGCCTCCCCGCGGACGCCCGTCACGTCGGAGCCGAAGCGGACGAGCAGGAGGTCGAGGTGGTGGACCCCGATGTCCCACAGCGCGCCGTGGGGCATGGCCGTAACCGCCGGCCGGGCCACGGTCGCGGGCCGCGCCGAGATCACGACGCCGCGCCGCGGGGCACCAATCAGGGGCAGCGCCCTCTGCACCGCCAGCTGCCACGACCGGTAGCGGAAGTTCTGGCCGACGAGGGCCGGACGACCGCTCTGCTCCGACGCTCGAGCCACGCGCGCACCGTCCTCGTACGAGGTGGCCAGCGGCTTCTCCACCAGCACAGCCAGCCCGGCCTCGAGGCACGCGACCGCCTGCTGGGCATGGCAGTCGGCGGGCGAGGCGACGATCGCCGCGTCCGCGTTCGTGGACGCCAGCGCCCCCGGAAGGGATGCGTGGGCCACTAGCCCGGCGCGCCCGGCCGCCTCGCGAGCAGCGGGGTCCGGGTCCACCACGGCCTCCACGAAGGCCACGCGGCCCAGCTCGGAGTGCCACGAGCGCCCCCTCGGCCCGTACCCCACCAGCAGCACTCCGGGACCGCGGCGGCCGCGCCCGCGGGGCGTTCTCATGCCGCCCTCCGCGCGGCGTGCGCCCTGGCCTCCTCCGGGAACAGGGCCGACAGGTAGCCGCGCGTGGCGGACGCGAGCTCGTAACGGGCCCACGCCTCTTCCGGGACCGGGCCGCGATCGGAGAGGAGCGCGGATTCCAGCGCCTCGGCCAGCGGCACCGGGCTCGACGGCGGCACCAGGGCGCCGTAGCGCCCGTCGCCCAGGATCTCGCGCGGGCCGTGCGGGCAGTCGGTGGCCACCACCGGCGTGCCCAGGGCCAGCGCCTCGATCAGGACGGTCGGCAGGCCCTCGAACCGCGAGGAGAGCGCGACCACGTTCGCGGCGGAGATGAAGCCGGTGGCGCGAGGCACGAAGCCGGGCAGCTCGAACCGGGACTCGACCCCGAGCGAACCCGCCAATCGCTCCAGAGCCGGCCGCTCGCCACCGTCGCCCAGGATCATCAGGCGGGCGTCGACCCGGTCGTGCAGCGCGGCGAACGCGCGCACCAGCGTGGGGAAGTCCTTCTGCGGCTCCAAACGGCCGATCCCGAGCACCACCGGCGGCTGCTCCGGCGCGAACCACGGGTGGGCGGGGGGTGCGCCCGCGTCGTCCAGCATCTCCGCGGTCACGACGGGATTGGCCAGCACGGCGATCCGGTCCGGCGAGATGCCGATGAAGGCCGCCAGGTCCGCCGCGGCGCCGCGCGAGACCGCCGCGACCACGTCGACTCGCGGATACACGTAGCGCGTCAGCATCCCGGCCACCCGGTCCCTGCGCAGGCCGTTGGCGGACATCTGCGAGATCGTGTTGTGCTCGACGACCATGAGGCGCACGGGCACGCGCGCCAGAGCGCGCGCGGCGGCGGCCACCACGCTCGAGTGGGTCATGGCGGACACCAGAGCGTGCGGTTGCTCCCGCCTCAGGTAGCGGACGAGTCGCGGGAGCGCGTGGGAGACGTGACCGGCTCGCAGGTCGATGAGCCTGACGCCGGGATCGACCGGCAGCGTGGGGGCCGAGGCCGACGCCACGACCAGGTCGACGCTACAGCCGTCCTCCGCAAGGCCCCGCGCCAGGTTGACCATCGCCCGCTCGGCCCCGCCCCCGCGGATCGACGGGACGAACAGGGCGACGCGTCTCACGAACCCCGCAACACACGCGCGACCCGTTTGACCCGTCCCGGCTGCCAGCGGTCGCGCATGGTGGCCACCGCGATCCTTCCGCGAGCGCGCACGGCCGCCACGGTGGCCGGCGCGCGGCCGGCCAGCGGGTAGCCGAGCTCCTCCAGGACGTCGCCGGCGGCCAGCTCCAGCAGCGCGACGGTGGCGGGGTCGAGATCTCGGCGCCAGTCGCGCAGGCCCGGCGTCACCGGGAGCGTCAGGCGGCCGTGGTGGGCCAGTTGGGGGTGCGTCGGAACGGTGTCCATCTCGCGCTCGTGGTGCCTCAGCATCGACTGGTCGAAGTCGAGCTCGAGGAAATCGCACAGAGTCCTGAGCGTGCGCTCAGGCGCGGTCACGAGGTCCTCGTAGCGCAGCTCGCGGTAGCGATCGGGGCCCAGCGCGCGGCCCGCCTCGCGCGCCGCCCGGACCCGCCGCCTCCACTGCACGGCGGCGTCGACGACGTTGTCGGTGGCGAAGAACACGTCCAACAGCGCCGGCGCCACGTCGCGCCCGTCCCGGATGAGATGCACGAACCTGGCCTCGGGCAGGCGTCTCGCGATGCGCGCGATCTCCGGCGCGTACTCGGGGCCCTGGGTCCCCCAGCGCGTCTTGTTCCGCCGCCGGGCGTAGATGGCCCCGAGCCGGCGGACGGCCTGGATCGCCGTACGAGGACGCTCGACGCGGAGCGCCGCCCGGACCGCCTCCGCGTCGAGCTCCCAGCGGTCCCACAAGGATCCGCTCCGGAGTAGCTCGACGAAGCGGTCGACGTCCAATCCGCCGTCGGTCTCGAGCCTCCGTGGCCGGCGGGCTAGGAGGACGTCCCGCTCGGTGCCGGGCAGCATCGCCATGTCGGAACGGCTGTCGAGGGTGAGCTTGAGCAGGGTCGTGCCCGAGCGGGCGCACCCGGTTATCACGGGCAGCACGGGCTGCGGCGCGTCGAGCTCCTCCAGACTCCAACTCGGGGCGATCGCCTCGTCCCGCGCGCGCCGCGCTGCCTGGGCTCTCACGGCCGGCATGTTAGGGATAGGACCGTGCAGTTCCGCGCGCGCGACTTGGGGGCCAGGGGAGAGGTGACTCGCGGCGCCGCCGGCGTGGCCGCGATGCGCTGCGCCGAGCTGGCCCTCAACCTGGGCGCCGCGATCCTCCTGGCCCGCGCGCTGGGGGTCTCCGGATACGGCGCCTACGCCGCCGCGATCGCGGTCGCCAACCTCTTGACGATCCCGTCGACGCTCGGAACCGTGCCGCTCCTGGTGAGGGGAGCGGCCGCGTATGTCTCCTCGGGCAGCCTGTCGCTTCTCCACGGCCTGCTGAGACGAGCCTGGCAATGGGCCGCGGCTACGGCGACCGCCGTGGGAGCCCTGACAGCAGCCGGCGTGCTGCTCCTGGCCGGCGGGTCGCCGGGCACCAGGGCGGTGGCGGCGGCGGGCCTGCTCGTGCCGCTGACGGCGCTCTGCCTCCTGGGCCAGGGGGCGCTCCAGGGCCTCCAGCGGGTGGGCGCCGCGTTCGTCTCGCTCATGGTGGTGCGACCGCTTGCCTTCGTGGGCGCGCTGGCCGCGCTGCGGCTGGCGGGGGTCCACCTCGCCCCCGGCGGGGCCATGCTGCTCCAGGCGGCGGCCACCGGTTGCGCCCTCCTGCTCACCGTGCTGCTGCTCCGAGCCGCGATCCCCGCCGCGGTTCGGTTGGCCCGCCCGGCGTACGCGACGCGCACGTGGGCCGCCAGCGCGCTGGCGATGGGCCTGAACAACGGTCTCATGGCCGTCCACGCCGGAACGGGCGTGGCCCTGGCCGCCGCGGTCGGGGGCGCGCGCGACGCGGGCCTGCTCGGTGGCGCCATGCGGGTGACCACGGTCGTGGTGCTGACGATCTGGGCCTCCCTGCAGGCCTTCACGCCGGTCATCGCCCGGCTGTACGCGGCGGGCGAGATCGAGCGGCTCCGCCGGGGCACGGCGCTGTTCACCCGCCGCGTGCTGGCCGCCACGTGCGTGGTAGCCGCGATCGTCGCCGCGCTGGCGGATCCGATCCTCGGCATTCTCGGCCACGACTTCACGGCGGGCGCCACGGCGTTGCGGCTACTGTGCCTCGCCGCCGTGATCAACGCCGCTGCCGCCCCCAACGTGTCGCTGCTGATGATGACCGAGCACGAGCGCGCGGCCGCCGGCTCGGCCGGAGTGGCCGTGGTGCTCAACGTCGCGCTCTGCCTGTTGCTGATCCCGCCGCTCGGCGCCAGCGGCGCGGCCGTCGCGTTCGCCGCCAGCGTGCTGCTCCGGAACGCGATCGCGAGCTGGTGGACGTGGACCCGGCTGGCGATCGACTCGACGGCCCTCGGGCTTCGTCCACCCCGGTCACCGGCCAGCCCCGGCGCTTGAGCACTCCCGTCACGACGGTGCTGATGCCGGCCTACGACGCGCACGCCACCGTGCGCGAGAGCGTGGAGAGCGTGCTGGCCCAGACCGTCGACGACCTGGAGATAGTCGTGGTCGACGACGCGTCGCGTGTGCCCATCGCCACGGCGTTGCTCGGCGTGGACGACCCGCGCCTGCGCGTGATCCGGCGCGACCGGAACGGGGGCCCGTGCGCCGCGCGCAACGACGCGCTGCGAGTCGCGCGATCGCCCCTCGTCTCGCAGCTCGACGCCGACGACCTGTGGCAGCCCGACTACCTCGAGTCCGTGCTGCCGCGGTTCGAGGATCCGGCGGTGGGCCTGGCCTACTCGAACGTCGCAATTCGCCGCCACCCGGACGGGCGCGACACCGGCATCCTCGACTCCTCCGACCACCCGGTCGACAGCTTCCCGAGGATCTGCGACGCGTGCGAGATCCCGTCGGCCACGCCCACGTTCCGTACGCACGCGGCGCGCGCGGTGGGGGGCTACGCCAGCTGGCTGCCCACGACCGGCGAGTACCACCTGTACCTCAAGCTGGCGCTGGCGGGCTGGCGCTTCGCGTACGTCGATCGCAGGCTGGCCACCTACACGTGGTTCGGGCCGGAGAGCGGGGTCAGCAACGACAGGACACGCGCGCGGAGGGAGGCCCTGTGGATGTGGGTTGCCTTCATGGCCAGGCACCCGCTCACGCCGGGGCCGCGGCGGCAGGTGCGCCTCCGGCTCGCACTCGAGATCGAGGCGACCAGGGGGCGGGTCCGCGGCGCGAGGCGCAGCCTCCTCTAGCCGCCTTAGAGTGGCGGCGCGATGACGGGGGTGGTCGGTCGACGAGCCGTGGGTGCGTGGCTGGGCGGCGTCGCGCTGCTCCTCGTACTGCCCTCGACGGAGTACGCCGTGTTCGACGGGCTGCCCGCCAGCACGCCGGCCGAGTTCCTCGCGGTCGCGGCCCTCCTGCCCTTCCTTGTCAGCTCCGAGCTGCGCGCGCGCGTGGGCGCCCTCCTCACCCGGCGGCCGCCCGCGCTTCGGCGGCTCGTACTGCTCGCGCCGGTGGCGCTGGTCGCCATCAAGCTGGCGCTGCTGGCCGGCGCGCCCACGACCGGCTTCGCCGGCTGCTATCGCCCGCTGGACAGCCGCCCGCCCGTGGGCGCCTGCGAGGGGTCGTACGAGAACCTGACCCGTCGCGCGGACGCCGCCACCCGCATCGACTCCCGGATCGACTTCGGACCCTGGTCGGCCGACGTCTCCAAGGACATCGCGGGCACCGACTGGAATCTGTCGTGGCTCAACGACGAGCGATTCAACGACTTCAGGTTGCCGAACGCCCTCCGGTACCGCCTGCGCCAACCGTTCGAGGCGCGCTGGCGCGGGGACGTCGAGATCGGGTCGGGCGAGAGTGCGCGGGTCACCTACGTGGGCGACGGCAGGCTGTGGCTGGGTGCGCGCGCAACGCCGCTGCCCCCCGCCTACGCGCGCCCACGCACGGTCCTGGCGCAGGCGCCGCCGGGTCGGCACGCGCTGCGCGTGGTCTACCGCTTCGCCGAGCCGCCAACCGTGCGCATGAGTCCCGCCGGGCGGCCCTACGCCCAGATCCGCGTGGACCGGGTCACGAGCGGAGGGGCAGAGCCGCTGCAAGCCGCATCCCCGCCGGTCCTCGTGGTGCTCGGCGCCCGCGCCACCGACGTCGGGGTGACCGCGCTCGTGCTCCTCCTGGCCCTGACGATCGCCATTGCGCTCGGCGGCGCGTGGTCGATCCTCGCGGCCACCGCCGCCACCGCTCTGATCCTCCAGGCGCTGCCGCTCGGCTTCCTGTCCAGGGAATCCGTTCGAACGGCCGTCGCCTCGGTGCTCCTGCTCGGGCTGATCGCCTGGAGGCGGCCCAAGCACCCGCTCCTGCTGGGTTACCTGGCCCTGCTGGTCGTCAGCGCCGCCCGGGTGCTGCCGCTCCTGCACTCCTGGGGGTCGGTGCTGTATCGCACCCCCGGCGACGACTGGCTGACCTACGAGAGCCAGGCCAGGGCGATCCTGGACCATCACTCGCTCGAGGGCGGTGAGGCCGTCTTCCACTACCAGGCGGCGTTCCGCTACGTGGTGTTCTTGGAGCACGCCATCTGGGGCGACGGGGACGCCGCCCACGCGATCATGGGGCTGACCGCCCTGGGGGTCGGGGCGCTCGCTCTCGTGATGGCCGCCGGCTTCGCGCCCACCAGGGCGCGGCTGCGGCTCCAGCTCGGCGTGGCGGCCGCGGTCCTCGGCCTGCTGGCCAGCGACCCGGTGAGAGGGGCTGTCCTGACGGGCCTGTCGGAGTACCCGACGTGGATCCTCCTGCCGCTGGTGATCTCGCTCGCCGTGACCGCTCCCAGGCGCTGGAGACCGTGGATCCTGGCCGCGGCCGGCGTGGGCTCGATGTTCATCCTGCGCGCGAACCAGGCCCTGGGCGGCGCGATCCTCCTCGCGGCGCTGATCTGCGCGGCCCGGCGCCCGCGCGTGCGGGTGGGCGCGGCGATGCTCGCCGTCGCAGTGGGCATCGCGGCGTTGATCCCGATCCACAACCTCGCCTACGGCGGCAGGCTCGTGGTTGCCCCCACCAGCGGCAGTGAGGCGAACAACACCGTCATCCCTGTCGGCGATCTGCCCCGCGCCGTAACCGACTCCGCGATCAGGTCGAAGCTCTGGCACCAGGTCACCGCGCTCCTCTACCTGCCTCCGGGAGCACCATTCCAGCGCGGGATCGCGCCGTTCTACTGGGCGGTCCTGGCCGGATGGCTGGCCACCATCGGATGGGTCCTGCTCAGGCGAGTGCGCCTGACGCCCACCGGATACCTCCTCCTGGCGCTGCCGGTGGGCTATCTGCTGCCGCACCTGAGCTACGCGATCGTCAGCTACTACCCGCGCCACATCACCATCAGCTACCTGGCGATGGGCTACGCGACGATCGCGATCCTGGGGCCGCGCCTGCACCGGGACCCGCCCGCCCGCGAGTGAGCGATCGGCCAGGCTCAGGCAGATTCCCTCCGGGCTCAGCCGCCCGTCTGGTCGACCACGCCCGGATCCTCGAACTGGGCGTCGTCGCCGAAGCGGAAGTCGATCTTCACGTAGGTCACGTAGCCGCCCTCGCGCTCGTAGAAGCGGACGGCCTGCTGGTTGCCGCCGATCACCGCGCCGCTGAGCATCCGCAGCCCCAGCTTGAAGCTCTCCGTCTTGATCGCGTCGATCATCAGCTTGCCGATCCCGAAGCGCTGGGCGTCGGGCAGGATCCCCAGCGCCTCGATCTCGGCCTTCTTCGGGGGCGAGATCCAGGTCGGCGTGGGGTCGGGATCCATCGGGTGCACGACCGCGTAGCCCACCACCTTGCGGTCGACCTCGGCCAGCAGCAGGAACGCACCCTCCTCGGCCAGCCAGCCTTCGTACCAGTCGCGCTTGATCTCCCACGACTCCTCGTCGGAGCGCACCGGGCCGCGGCGCTCGTCGGCCACGGCGATGTGGTGGTTGTGGAGCATGAACCACAGCGGCTTGACCTCGTCCAGCCGCGTCGGAGGCGCCTTTACGATGCGCACCTCGGGCGTGGCGCCGGCGCTATCCGCCCCCTCGGGGGCTCCAGGTGCGGCCGTGGTCGCTTCGCTCATCTCATCCCTCCAGGGAGACAGTCGTTCGGGTCTCGTCAGCCGGTCGTGACTCCGAGATCGCCAGGTCGCGGGCGCGCGCGCGGCGTCCGAAGCGCGAGAACCGCCGCAGGGTACGGCCCACGTCGTGCTTCTCGCGCCACTTCGGGTTGAACACCGTGGACATGTAGCTCCGGCCCCCGTCCGGGAGGATCACGCCCACCAGCGCGGTCGGGTCGTCCAGCTCGCGCGCCAGCGCCAGCGCCGCGAACGCGGCCATCCCCGACGAGCCGCCCACCAGCACGCCCTCGGTCTCGGCCAGCGTGCGGGTCATGGCCACGGCATCAACGTCGAGCACGTTGACCAGGCGGTCGACCACCGTCGGGTCGTACGTCTCGGGGCGCACGTCCTGGCCGATCCCCTCCACCAGCCACGGCTGCACCTCGTCGCGGGTGTAGATCGACCCGAAGGGGTCCACGCCGATCACCTCGATGTCGGAGTTCTGCTCCTTGAGATAGCGGCCGATGCCGGAGATCGTGCCGCCCGTGCCCACGCCCGCCACGAGGTGGGTGACCTGACCCGCGGTCTGCCCCCACAGCTCGGGCCCGGTGGTGCGGTAGTGCACGTCGGGGTTGGCCGGGTTCGCGTACTGGTCGGGCTGGAACGCGCCGGGGATCTCGCCCGCCAGCCGCTTGGCGACGTTGTAGTAGCAGTCGGGCGAGTCGATCGTGGCGTCGCTGGGGGTGATCACGACCTCTACCCCGTATGCCTGCAGCAGCGAGACCTTCTCCTTGCTCGTCTTCTCCTTCGTCACGACGACCACGCGGTAGCCCTTCACGCGCGCGGCCATCGCGATGCCGATCCCCGTGTTGCCGCTGCTTGCCTCGACGACGGTGCCGCCGGGGCGCAGAAGGCCGTCGCGCTCGGCCGCCTCCACCATCGCCAGCCCGACGCGATCCTTGATCGAACCGCCGGGGTTGGCGGTCTCGAGCTTGGCCACCAGCTGGGTGTCGATGTCCCGGGTCAGCCGCGCCAGACGTATGACCGGCGTCCAGCCCACGGCGTCGAGGATCGAGTCGCAGATCCCTCCACGATCGCGTGCGTGGCGTGCCTGCTCGGCCAGCGCGGCCGACAATCCGTCCCAGTCCGGCATGTCGCCGTCCCTTCTACCCTCTCAGAGCCAGGGTCTCGTGCCGGGCCGACAGGCCGATTCAGCACCCCCGTGGCTAATGATTGACTGCCTTGCCCTCTCGGAAAGCATACCCCCCATTTGACCACTCCACACCCCCTAAGCGGAACCGCGACTAAGACCCTCTCACCCGTCTTTCCGATCGGCTCCCGGCTGAACGAGGAGGGCGCCATCGAGGTGGGCGGCTGCGACCTGCGCCAGCTGGCGCGCGAGTTCGGAACACCGGCGTACGTCTACTCCGAGGACGACCTTCGAAGCCGTGCGCGCGCGTTCGTCGAGGCCTTCCGAAGCCGCACCGACCGCTTCGGCGTGGTGTACGCCAGCAAGGCCTTCCCGTGTGCGGCGGCTTGCCGGATCATGGCCGAGGAGGGGCTCTCGTGCGATGTCGCGTCCGGCGGCGAGCTGCACCTGGCGCTGCGCTCCGGCTTCCCGCCCGAGCGGATCTACATGCACGGCAACAACAAGACCGACGCCGAGCTCCGCTACGCCGTCGAGCAGCGCGTCGGCACGATCGTGGCCGACTCGCTCGACGACATCGACCGGATCGCCGCGCTGGCCCCCGGCCAGCGGGTGCTGTTGCGCGTCACGCCCGGCATCGCCGGGATGACGCACTCGGCCATGTCGACCGGCCAGGAGGACTCGAAGTTCGGCATCCCGCTCCAGTCGCTTCCGGATGCGCTCCAGCGCGCTGGCGAGCTCGAGATGGCCGGGCTGCACGCCCACATCGGCTCGCAGATCGTCGACCTCGACCCGTTCGAGCAGATAGCCGGCACGCTGGCGCAGCTCGGCGACTACCCCGTCCTCAGCGTGGGCGGCGGCCTCGGGATCGCATACCTCTACGACGACCAGGTGCCCACTATCGACGCCTGGGTGGAGGCGCTCCTGCGCGGGGCGCCCGAGGGGGTCACGATCCTCAGCGAGCCCGGCCGCGCCCTGGTGGGCAACGCGGGCGTCACGATCTACTCGGTCGGCACCGTCAAGGAGATCCCGGGCGTGCGCACGTACGTGGCGGTGGACGGCGGCATGTCCGACAACATGCGCCCGATGCTGTACGGCTCCCGCTACGAGGCCGAGATCGCCGATCGCTTCGGCGGCGACACCCTCTGCAGCATCGCCGGGATGCACTGCGAGTCGGGTGACATCCTGGTGCGCGACGTGATGCTCGACAACCCGCGCCGCGGCGACGTGCTCGTCATCCCCGCCACCGGGGCCTACGGCCACGCGATGGCCAACAACTACAACCAGATTCCGCGCCCGCCCGTGATCTTCTGCCGCGACGGCGACGCGCGCGTCGTGGTGCGCCGCGAGACGTACGAGGACCTCGCTCGCCGGGACTGCTAGGGCGTCCGCGACCGCCCGGGGCGCCGTAGCGCTCACCCGCTCTTGACTGGTACGCTCGCGTCCGCCCGCATGGGTGGTCACGCCCCCCGCTTGGGCGGGGCGTGCTGCGGGCCTGGAATAGGCCGAGGAGAGGGGACAGGCGTGAGGACCGAGGAGAACGGCCGGATCAGGTACACCGGCGAGTACGACGACGCGACCTACTGGGAGCGCGTGAAGCGCAACCTCGGGTGGATGGGGGACACCGAGGAGGAGTGGCGCGCCAACCAGGAGGCGCTTCGCGACGCCACGATCGGAATCGCGGGCACGGGCGGCATCGGCGGCGCCCTGGCCATCCGCCTGGTGCGGATGGGCGCGCGCCACCTGAAGATCGCGGACCCCGAGCTGTTCGAGCTGTCGAACGTCCAGCGGCAGGCCGGAGCGTCGCTCGACACGATCGGCCGCAACAAGGCCGAGGTGGTGGGCGAGCAGGCCTTCGCGCTCACGCGCGACGCCGACATCGAGGTGTTCCCCCAGGGTCTCAACGACGACACGGCCGAGGAGTTCGTGGCCGGCTGCGACATCGTGACCGACCAGATCGAGGTCTTCGAGTGGGACGCCAAGTACGCGCTGCACAGCGCGTTCCGCAAGTCCGACGCGGTGATGTACTCGGTGGCGACGCTGGGCCACGGCTCGCTGGTGCACAAGTACAAGCCGGACTCGATGTCGATCGAGGAGCTGTACCAGATCCCGAAGGGCACGCGGCAGGCCCCCGACAGCGCGCGGATGCTGGCGGCGCAGGCGCCGTGGCGCATCCTGCCCCCGTATCCCAAGGTGGAGTCGATCCTGCGCTGGGGAATCGAGGACGGGATCGTTCCGATCTTCGGCGCCGCGCCGGCCACCTGCGAGGGGGTTCTGGTCGAGTGCATCTGCCGCGAGGTGATGGACCTGCCCGGCGCGGTCGAGTTCCCGGTCCGCCCGGGCTACGCGTACTTCGACGCGTACCTCTGGAAGGCCGAGGTCGTCGACGAGGCCACCGGCAAGGCCGAGCTCGAGCAGGCGATCCAGGCGGCCCAGGCGGCGGTGGGAGCCGGCGCGCAATGAGCCCGTCGAAGGGGGCGACGGCGGCCGAGCGGACCTCGAGTGAGGCGCCCGCGCTGACGATCCGGGAGGCCGAGCCGCGCGACGCCGAGGCGATCGCAGACCTCTACGTGCAGCTGTGGGAGACCGAGCTGCCGATGCTGCTGGCGGGCGGCAAGCCGGGAACGAAGAAGTTCCTGGTACGGCACATGCTGGCCGAGGACGGCCGCCGCCTGCGCAACAACTACGTGGGTGAGCACCAGGGCGAGGTGGTGGCCGTCTACGGAGCGTCGACCAAGGACGATCCGCGACCGGGGTTCGGGCGTCCGGGCGTGGTCCGCGACATCGTGGACAGCGTCGGGATCGCCGCCGTCCCCAAGCTGATTTGGCCCCTGATCCAGAACCTCGTCACGCCCGCTACCGACGAGTGGCCCGGCACGCTGTACATGTCGAACCTGGTGATCGCCAACAAGCACCGGAAGGACGGCTTCGGGGTGACGCTCTTCCGCCACTTCTACGAGCTGGCGCTGGCGCGCGGCTGCGACCGGATCGCCGGCCAGGTGATGGATCCTCGGGCGGAGGCCTTCTACGAGCACATGTCGCACGTCTTCCCGATTACGTTCCGCACCGACGGCCCGCGCCCGGTCGGGCGGCTGAAGCAGAGGATCGGCGTCGACTCGGTGATCGTCTGGTCTGAGCTGCCGCGGCCATGAGGGTCGCCATCCTGGCGCCGGGCTCGCTCGGCAACCTGGTGCCGTACATCGCACTGGCGATCGGGCTGCGCGAGGCGGGCATGGACCCCGTGGTGGCCACCCACCCGGAGTTCCAGGAGATGATCGAGGGACGCGGCCTGGGCTTCGCCGTGATCGGCGGCGAGGGGCTGTTCGACCAGCAGCAGGTCAAGGAGCTTCAGGAGTCGGGACGAAACCCGATCGCATGGGCCAGGCGATCCGCCGCGCTCCTCGAGGAGCACTGGGACGGCATAGCCGCCGACTGCGTGGAGGCCTGCGCGGACTCGGACGCGCTCATCTTCAACGCCCAGGGGCACCCGGCGTACCACATCGCCGAGAAGCGCGGGATCCCGGCGATCGGCGCGCTGTACCTGCCGGTGAGCCGCACGCGCGAGTTCCCGCACCCGTTCGTCGCGCCGGGCCTTCGCTCGCTGGGTCGCGCCGGAAACGCGCTCACCTACCTGCTGGGCGAGCAGATGATCTGGCAGCTGATGCGCAAGCCGGTCCAGCGCTGGCGCCAGCAGACGCTGGGGCTGGACCCGATGCCGGCCGGAGGGATCATGCGCGTCCTGGAGCGCCAGCACCAGCCGGTCGTCTACGGCTTCAGCCCCGCCGTCGTGCCGCGCCCGGCCGATTGGGGCGACTGGCTCAGCGTGACGGGCTACTGGTTCCTCGACCCGCCCGAGGACTGGACCCCGCCGGCCGACCTGGAGCGCTTCCTGGACGCCGGCCCACCGCCGCTCTACGTGGGCTTCGGCTCGTCCCCGGTCGGCGACCCCGGGGCCACATATGCGCTTCTGCGCGACGCGCTGCGGCGCGTCGGGGCGCGGGCGGTCGTGGCCGGCGACTGGGCCACCGGCGTGCCGGGAGCCGCGGAGGACGAGGACGTGTTCCTGCTGCCGGGCTTCGTCCCGTTCGACTGGCTGTTCGCGCGCGTGTCGGCCGTGGTGCATCACGGTGGCTGCGGGACCACCCACGAGGGGCTGCGGGCGGGCAGGCCGTCGGTCCTGCTGCCGTCCTATCCCGATCAGTTCTTCTTCGGCCGGCGGGTGCTCGAGCTGGGTGCCGGGCCGGCGCCGATACACAAGGACAAGCTGACCGCCGCCGGGCTGGCCGGCGCGCTGGAGCAGGCGCTGGGCGACCCGGCGATCAAGCGCGGGGCCGAGCAGATCGGCGCGCGCATCCGCGAGGAGCACGGCGTGCGGCTGGCGGTGGACCACATCGAGTCGCTCCTGCCGCGGCTCGTCGGCTAGCTCTCCGCACAGGTCGATGAGCGCGACCGCCGCTCAGTCCGCGCGCCCGTCCCCGCTCGCCCCGTCGCTCGCGACGCAGGTGGGCGAGCTGGCCAGGAGGTCGATCGTCCGGATCCTGCGCCAGCCGGCGCTGATAGCGCCCGGCCTGATCCTGCCGCTGTTCATGCTGGCGGTCAACTCCGACGGGCTGAGCGCGGCCACCAAGATCCGCGGCTTTCCGACGCACGACTACTTCACCTTCGCGCTGGCGATCGCGTTCATGCAGTCGGCCGTGTTCGCCACCACGGTCGGCGGCACCGACCTGGCCGAGGACATCCGGACCGGCTTCATGAACCGCCTGTCGCTCACGCCCATGCGCGGGTCGGCGCTGCTGGTGGGCCAGCTGGGCGGAGTGGTGGCGCTCACGCTGTTCCAGTCCGTGGTGTTCGTGCTGGTGGGAGTCGCCGGCGGCGCCGACCTGAAGGCCGGCGTTGGCGGAGCGGCGGTGCTCATCCTGCTGTCGGTGGTCACGGCGGCGGGCTTCGGCGCCATCGGGCTCGTGGCCGCGCTCCGGACGGCCTCCGGGGAGGCCGTGCAGGGGCAGGGCCTCCTGTTCTTCATCCTCCTGTTCTTCTCCTCGATGAGCCTGCCGCGCCATCTGATCGAGACCGACTGGTTCCGGACGGTGGCCACCTACAACCCGCTCTCGTACCTGGTCGAGGGGATGCGCAGCCTGATCATCACCGGCTGGGACGCCAAGGCGCTGGCACTCGGGTTCGGGTTCGCGGCGGCCATCCTGGCGGCCGCCCTGGCCTACGCCGCCGCGCTGCTCGGCGGGAGGATCCAGCGCACATGACCACGCGCTTCGTACGCGTGACCCTCGCCGTGGCGTGGCGTCACCTCCACAACTTCCTGACCAACCCCTCGCTGCTGCTCCCGCCGCTGCTCCTGCCGATCTTCCTGTTCGCGGCGTTCGCGGGATCGCTGTCCGCCCTGGCTCACACGCCGGGGTTCCAGTATCCGGACTACGGCGGGTTCCAGTTCGTCTTCGTCCTGATCCAGTCGGCCGCGTTCGGGGGCGTGTTCACCGGCTACTCGATGGCGGAGGACTTCGAGTCGGGCTTCGGCCGGCGGATGATGCTGGCCGCGCCCAATCGCACGGCCATCGTCGCCGGCTACGCCGTCGCGGCGCTGGCGCGCACGCTCTTCACCTCGGCCCTGGTCTTCGGCATCGCGGTGGTGGGGGGAACGGAGGTCAGGGGCGGCGTCGCCGACCTGCTCGCCCTCCTGGGCCTGGCCGTGCTCGCCAACATCGCAGCCACGCTCTTCACCGCGGGCATCGCGCTCCGCTACCGCACGGTGCAGGCCTCGCCGCTCATGCAGGTGCCGATGTTCATGGTGCTGTTCCTCGCGCCGGTGTTCGTGCCGCGCAGGCTGCTCACGGGATGGCTGCACGACGTGGCGGGACTCAATCCGGTAACGGTCGTGCTCGAGGCCGGGCGCGGCCTGTTCATCGGCCACCCGGTGCGGGTTCCGCTGGCGTTCGGCCTGATCTCGGGCATCGGCGTGCTGCTGGCCATCTGGGCGCTTCGCGGGCTGCGCCGCGCGGAGGCGGCCGCGGACGCGCTGCGGTAGGCGCCATCGCGGACTGCGACGGCTGGCGGGCCTCAGGCGGCCAGCACTACGCTGTCAGGGCATGAGCGCCGTCAGCCACCCAACCTGGGCTGAGCACGCCCGGGCGCTTCTCGACCGCTCCGGCCACACCCGAGGCGGTGCGCGCGACACGGTCATCGACCACCTGGCGGAGCAGCGCTGCGCCGTCACCGCCCAGGCGATCGAGGACGCGCTCCGGGACGGCGGCCGCGCCGTCAGCCGCGCCAGCATCTACCGCGTGCTCGACCTGCTGCAGGCGTACCGGCTGGTGCAGCGCCTCGACGTCGGCCACGGCAGCGCCATGTACGAGCTCGTCGACCCCGCCGGCGACCACCACCACCATCTGCTCTGCGAGAGGTGCGGCCGGGTCGTGCCCTTCGACGACCAGGCGCTGGAGCGGGCGATCGAGGCCGTCTCCGGCAGGCTGGACTTCCGCATCGACGACCACGAGGTCGTCCTGCGCGGAAGCTGCACGCGCTGTCGCGGCTGACGGACCGCCGGGAGGGAGCGGCCCCTCCCTAAGTATGAGACTCATTCTTAGTATGGTCGCGGTGAGCGGATGCCTCGCCACGCCCGTCAGCTCGCGCTCCTGGCCGTACTCCTAGCCGGACTGGCTGGCTGCGGCGGCGCCGGCCCGCGGGCTGGAGGCAGCGGAAGGCTGCAGGTGGTGGCCGCCGAGAACTTCTGGGGCAGCATCGCCCAGCAGCTCGGCGGGACCCGGGTGGAGGTGGCCAGCATCATCGACAATCCCAACACCGATCCCCACGCGTACGAGCCGACGGCCGCCAACGCGCGCACGCTCGCCACCGCGCGGTTGGCGATCGTGAACGGCGTGGGCTACGACGCCTGGGCGTCCAAGATCCTGGACGCCAACCCGGTCGACGGACGGGTCGTGCTCAGCGTAGGCAAGCTGGTCGGCGCGTCCGCCGGCGCCAACCCGCACCGCTGGTACTCGCCGCCTGACGTGGAACGGGTGATCGCACGGCTGAGCGCCGACTATCAGCGGCTCGACGCCGGGCACGCCGCCTACTACGCGGCTCAGCGGCGGGCGTTCGAGCGCCGCGGTCTGGCGCAGTACCGCGGGCTGATCGCCCAGATCAGGTCGCGCTACGCGGGCGTTCCCGTGGGCGCGTCGGAGAGCATCTTCGCGCCGCTCGCCGGGGCGCTCGGCCTGCGCCTGCTCACTCCCGGCCGGTTTCTG